>JAENXM010000043.1 GCA_016649525.1 Actinomycetota bacterium | reverse complement strand
CGTCAGATGTGTATAAGAGACAGCGTCAAGAGGTTCGCCGGGGCCGTAGGCCCCCGACGCTACCTTGTCCCGCACGTAGTCCGCCTGCGCCCTCACCGCGAGCTCGCGGAGTTCCCCGCCGAGCTCAATCTCCATCTCGCGAAGCATGCTGTCGAAGCACCCTGCCGTCCGGTGCACGACCCTGAGCCCGTTGTCGCGCTCCCTGATCTCGCCGAGCTCATGGTCCCAGTAGAAGACCTGGAACGAGACCGGCGCGCCGCAGGCGTGGCACCGCGGATGTGCGCGCTCCCTCGAGAGGGCTCCGGTGAGCGGTATGAGCCTTCCCGTGTACTCGAGCCTCTCTTCACCACTTTTCCTCGCCGTGAAGCGATACGTGCCGTCCGCCTTCCCGGTATCCACATCGCACTCTGTCCCCTCGACCGCCTCGAACGCGCCGGCCACGTCGGCCGCGAAGAGTCCCTCATCCCAGACATTGGTCGCTTCCACCTCGAGCGGCCCTCCCCGCTCGTACCCGACAATACCCATCCGGCCCATACCGAAATCGGGCGCGACTTTAGCCTGCTGCCTGTAGATGAAAGCGGGAGCGACCGCGCGTGCAAGAGACCCGGTGAGCCCCCTGAGTGCGCCCTCGAAGAAGCGCCTCACGGCCCTTTTGTGAGCGGTGAACACCACCATGTCCAAAGAGGCGCCGAGCGATCCCTCCATGCCGCGGATGAAGTGCTCTATCTCCCCGGCCTCATAGAAGACACCCCGTATCGGGACCATTCTCTGGAGGGAGGTGTTGTCCCCGTCGAGCACGCTGTCCTTCGCCCAGATGGCAGGGACGTCGCAGGTCGGGCAGATGCCGGAGTGGAGAGGCCTCATTTCTTTTCCTTCAAGAACGGGAGGTTCAACTCGTCGCCGATGTCCGCGGCGTCCTTCTTGACCTTGGCTATCTCCTCATCGGCTTTACCAATCTTAACAATAAGCTCTTTTGTCTGATTACTAACGGTTATTTCGTCGATAGGCCTGCCTGCTGCCCTGTCCTCGTCAACTTTATTGTATAGGGTGTAAAGCTCTCCAATAAACCCCATCTCATTAATCAACTCGTCTAGTGCCTTGATCTGTAAGTCCGCGAATTCCTTGTATTTCTCGACGTCCTCGAGCTTGAGCACCTTCTCGTACTCGCTCTTCGTCTCCTCGGCGGATATCTTAACGGCACCGATTTGCCCGACGAACTCTATATATAGCTTCCTGATTTCCTCGATGTTCTCGGGTTTGGCAGTAGCTGTAATCTTGCTCAGCTTTTCGATGTTCTTCGTGACCTTGAGGCCCTCCTCGTGGGCGGCTTCCAGGTATCCCCGCGCCTGCAACTCGACGCCGCCGCAGCCGAGGGCGCCGCCGAGCAAAGCGACGGCGACGAGGGCGGTGATGGTGACGGCGGACCTCTTCAGGGCTTTTCCTCTCAAGGCAGTGCGCTCCTGTCTTTGAACTTGCGCCGGCTGATATTCTATTACAATTCCGCGCCCGGGTAGCCAGCGGGCGGCACCATGCCCTCTTGATTTTCGGTTTTTGTTCGGGTACAATAGAGGCGCCATGAAAGATACGACCCTGACAAAGAGACAGCTGGAGCTCCTCGGGTTCGTGCGGGACTTCCGCAGGCGGTCGGGCTATTCCCCCACCATGCGGGAGATCGCGGGCTCCTTCGGGCTCTCCTCTGTAGCCACGGTCGCGGAGCACCTGGACTCCCTCGAGGCGAAGGGGCTCATCAAGAGGGAGCGCGACCGCGCCCGCTCGGTGCTGCTCACCGCCCGGGGGCGCTCCCTCCTCTCAGCGCGCCGGGAGGGCCGGCTCCGCGAGGGCGGGGTGGTCATCCCGCTGCTCGGAACCATAGCCGCGGGCGCCCCGATCGAGGCCGCGGCCGTGCTCGAGGAGATCGAGGTCCCGGCCGGCATGGTCGCGGGCAGGAGGTGCTACGCGCTCAGGGTCAGGGGGCAGTCGATGATAGACGAGGGCATCTTCGACGGCGACTACGTGGTCGTCGAGGAAAAACCCTCGCCCGAGAACGGCGAGACCGTGGTGGCGTTGATAGACGGCAGGGAAGCCACCCTCAAGAAGTTCTACCGGGAAAGGGGGCGCCGCGGCGAGCGGGTACGGCTGGAGCCGGCCAACCCTCAGATGGAACCGATCATCCTC
Organism: Actinomycetota bacterium; assembly: GCA_016649525.1. Lineage (GTDB taxonomy): Bacteria > Actinomycetota > Geothermincolia > Fen-727 > Anoxymicrobiaceae > JAENXM01. The sequence goes on along the minus strand of JAENXM010000043.1, from coordinate 8,667 downwards.
GGCAGCGGCGACCGCCTCCTGATACAGGGCAAGGTAAGGGGAGTGCTCCGCCTTCTGTAGAGACCAGAGGCCTATCATGTCCAGGACAAGGGCGATTCTTCACATCGATATGGACGCTTTTTTCGCCTCGGTGGAGAGGCTGCTCGACCCTGCGCTCGAGGGCAGGCCCGTCATCGTAGGCGGCGACCCCGGCTCGCGCGGGGTGGTCGCCGCGGCATCCTACGAGGCGCGCGCCTTCGGGGTGCGCTCCGCGATGCCCCTTGCGAGGGCGGGGAAGCTCTGCCCCCACGCAGTCTACCTGCCCGGCAACTTCGCCGCGTACACCCACTACTCGCGGCTGGTCCGCGGCATCCTCGAGGAGTACACGCCGCTCGTCGAGCCGGCCGGCATCGACGAGGCATACCTCGACCTCACCGGATGCCGGCTCGCGTTCGGCGAACCCGCGGACGTGGCGCGCGAGATAAGGAGGCGCATAAGGGATGAGCTCGGCCTTCCCGCCTCGGCGGGCCTCTCGACTGCCAAGGTGGTGAGCAAGGTCGCCTCCAAGGTCGCCAAGCCCGACGGTTTCAGGGAGGTGCCGCCCGGCGGGGAGCTTTCCTTCCTGGCGCCGCTGCCGGTCGAGGCGCTCCCCGGTGTCGGCCCCGTATGCCGCGGGTCCCTGCGCGACATGGGGATCCGCACGGTGGGCGAGCTTTCCCTCCTCCCGGTCGAGGCGCTTGAGAGCTTGCTGGGATCGTGGGGACGGGTGCTCCACGAGCACGCCCGCGGGATCGACAGGCGCCGCCTCGAGGAGAGGAGGGCGCCGAAGTCGGTAAGCCGCGAGACCACGTACGAGACCGACACCATCGACTATCCCATGGTGCGCTCGACGCTCCTTTTGCTTTCAGAGAAATGCTGCCTGGCCCTCCGGGCCGAGGGGCTCGCGGCGACCCGCGCCGCGGTCAAGCTGCGCCACTCCGACTTCAACACTTACATGAAGTTCCGCACCCTCTCCGTCCCCACCGACCAGGAGCAGGCCATCTACCGTATCGCGTGCGAGCTGTTCGAGCGGCTGCTCGACCGCGGCGTGCGGATAAGGCTCGTCGGGGTGGCCCTCTCGGAGCTGGTCAGCGCGGGCTGCCAGGGGGAACTCTTCCCGGGCCGCGCCGGCAGGGGAAGCCTCGGGATGGACAGGCTCAACGACAGCGTCGACACGATACGGCACCGCTACGGTTTCTCCGCCATCGTGAGGGGGAGCACCGCCGGCCTGGTCGATGGATCCGGCGCAAGGCGCGGGTGTGGCTGAGACTGATACGGCCCGCCGTGCGCGGAGAACTCTTTGGGGTTTAGGCCGGGCTCTTAGCCCGGCTGCCACGCTCTTTGGGTTTTAGGCCGGGCTCTTAGCCCGGCTGCCACACCCGGCCTGAGAGGCCGGGCTAAAACTGTAGGCCGGGCTAAAGGACGGCCGGTTGATGCACGATGAAAAACTTCGTTCACCTGAACTGCCACAGCAACTTCAGCCTCCTCTTCGGTGGGAGCTCCATCGAGGAGCTTATCTCGCGCTGCGCCAAACTCGAGATGGGTGCGCTCGCCCTCACCGACAGGGACGGCCTCTACGGGGCGTTGCGCTTCTTCGAGGCGGCGGAGGAAGCCGGCGTAAAGCCGATAATCGGATGTGACCTCGAGGTCGAGGGCGGCACACGCCTTATCCTCATCGCGAAAAACGACGAGGGCTACCGCAACCTGTGCCGCGCCGTCACCGAGGGCAAGCTCGGTGAATCACCGCTCTCGCTCGACCGGCTTGCCGATTACCGCGAGGGCCTCTTCGCGCTCTGCGGCGACCCTGCAGCGCTTCCGGAGGCGCGCTCCGTCTTCCGCGACCACCTCTACGCCGAGCTCGCGAACACGGGGACGCGTGAAAGCCACCGCGAGGCCGAGGAGCTCATCGATGCGGCCCGCGGCCTTAACGTCCCCTGCGTGGCGAGCAACCGTGTGGCCTTCGCGGGCCCAGGCGACTATCACCTGCACCGCACCCTCAACGCCATCCGCACCGTATGCCCCGTCACCCGCATCCCGCCGGGAGAGGTGTCGGACGAGGGGTGCCACCTCAAGCCCACCGCCGATATGGAGAAGCTCTTCTCGGCCTACCCCTACAGCGAGGCGCCCGGGGCGATACCCAACACGCGCGAGATAGCCGGGGCCTGCGAGTTCAGGTTCAACCTGGGCGCGCGGCTCTTCCCCGCCGCCGACCTGCCGCCCGGCGAGACGGCGTTCTCACACCTGACCAAGCTCTGCTTCGAGGGAGCGGCCCGGCGGTACCGGCCCCTGACGACCGAAGCGCTGGAGCGGCTGCACACGGAGCTCGAGACCATCGAGGCGCTCGGCTTCACCCCGTATTTCCTGGTCGTCCACGACATCGCGAGGTTCTGCCGTGAGCGCGGCATACCCGCGGCGGGGCGCGGCTCGGCGGCCGGCAGCATGGTGGCCTACGTGCTCGGCATAACCTACATCGACCCGCTCGAGCACGACCTGTACTTCGAGCGCTTCCTCTCGGCGACCCGGGACGACCCCCCCGACATAGACCTCGACGTCAGCTGGTGCCGGCGCGACGAGGTGCTCGATTACATCTACGGAAGGTTCGGCTCCGACCGCGTCGCCATGATCTGCACCTACGCAACCATGAAGGCGAGGATGGCGGTGAGGGACGTGGCGCGCGCGATGGGGCTTTCCCCCGAGGAGGCCGACAGGTTCACGCGTAACCTGCCGCACTGCCGGGCGGGCGAGATAGAGGCGGCAGCCTCCGCGATACCCTCGTGCCGCGACCTTCCGGTAAACAGGGAGCCTTACAGGAGCATCCTCGAGGTCTGTGACCGCCTGGACGGGTTCCCCCGCCACCTCTCGATCCACGTGGGAGGGGTGGTGATAGCCGACCGCCCGCTCACAGACCTCGTGCCCCTGGAGCGGGCGACCAAGGGGCTCGTGATAACGCAGTACGACATGGGGCCGATCGAGAGGCTGGGCCTCGTGAAGATGGACATACTCGGCCAGAAAGGGCTGTCGGTCATCGAGGACACGGCAAGGGAGGCCTCCCGCAACCACCCGGCGCGCCTCGACCCGGAGTGCTTCCCCCGCGACGACCCCGACACCCTGCGGCTCCTCTCCGAGGGGCGCACGCTGGGGGTCTTCCAGATAGAGAGCCCGGGCATGCGGTCGCTGCTCCAGGCGATGAAGCCCGGGAACATAGGGGACCTGACGCTCTCCATCGCCCTAATCCGGCCCGGCGCCTCCGGGAGCGGCATGAAGGAGCTCTTCCTCCTTCGCAGGGCGGGCCGTGAGCCGGTAGTCTACCTGCACCCGGACCTAGAACCCATCCTCACGGAGTCGTTAGGGACTTTCGTCTACCAGGAGCAGGTCATGCGGGCTGCGGTGGCGGTGGCGGGCTTCACTCCCGCCGAGGCCGACGACCTGCGGCGCGCCATGACCCACAGGCGTTCCCCCGAGCAGATGGAGGCCGTCAGGTCCGGCTTCCTCGCGGGCGCCGCAGACCGCGGCGTCCCCGGACCGGTCGCCCGGGCGGTGTTCGAAAGCCTCGCCCGGTTCTCGGGATACGGCTTCCCCAAGGCCCACGCGGCGACGTACGGCGAGTTCTCCTACCAGGCGGCGTTCCTGAAGGCGCACTTCCCGGCCGAGTTCATGACCGCGGTGCTCGCCAACGAGGCCGGCTTCTACCACCACTCCGTCTACGTGGAGGAGGCGAAGCGCCTCGGCGTGAGGGTCGCCCTCCCGGACGTGAACCACAGCGAGTCCGACTTCTGCGTGAAAGACGGGACGCTCTACTTCGGTCTCCTGCGGGTCAAGGGTGTCTCCCACCGGACGGTCGACTCGATCATCGAGGCCAGGGCGGCCTTCCCTTTCACCTCGCTGTCGGATTTCCTCTCCCGGGTCGACGCCGCCGAGGGGGAGGTCGCCACCCTCATCAAGTGCGGTGCCTTCGACTCTTTCGAGAACACGCGGCCCGAGCTTCTCTGGAAGCTCAAGATGATGTACCCGCAGGGCCGCTCGGCGCGGCGCGGCACCGATGATGAGCCCCTCCTGGACCTGGCCGAGGTCAGAAAGGTGAGCCCGCCGGAGGCCCTGCCGAGGCTCCCGGACTACACGCGCGCGGTGAAGCTCAAGATGGAGCTTACCTACCTCGAGGCGAGCGTCTCCGCCCACCCGCTCGAGATACTGGTGCCGGACGAGCTCGAGTCGGCGGTGAAGAGCACCGAACTCGAGAGCCTACTGGGGCAGACGGTGAGCCTCGTCGGATGGCTGATAGCGCAGAGGCGCGCGGTCACCAAGAACCGCGAGTACATGCAGTTCCTCACGCTCGAGGACCTCGCAGGGACGTTCGAGGTCACCATCTTCCCGCGCGCCTACCAGCGCCTCGGCGCGCGCATCGGCCAGTCGCGCGCCTTCAGGGTCACCGGCCGGGTGGGTGACAGGACCGGGAGCGTGTCCCTCATCGCGACAGACCTCGAGCCACTCGCGCCGTTCGCATCGGGCAGGGAAGCGGAGATCTCAGAAGACGGGACGGCCAGTTACGTAACTCCAGGAACCGGAGGCTAACGGTTCCGTCCCTTCCGGGCGAGCGGTGACATCGAGCGCAGGCGCTCCACGATAGGGGGGAACTTCTCGAGCACATAATCGATCTCCTCTTCGGTCGTGCCACGGCCGAGAGAGAACCTGACCGACCCGTGCGCTTCGAGCGGGCCGACGCCCATGGCGAGCAGGACGTGCGACGGCTCCAGCGTCTCGGATGAGCAGGCGGAACCGGTGGACGCGCATATCCCGACCGTGTCGAGCTGCAGGCATATCGCCTCGCCCTCAACGAACCTTATCCCGAAGTGCGCATTGTTGGGCAGGCGAATCGTAGGATGCCCGTTCAAGAGCACGTCTTCGATGGAGCTCCTGATCCCGTCCAACAGCCGGTCCCGCAGCGCCGTTACGCGCGCGACCTTCTCGCCGAGCTCTCCTTTCGCGACCTCCGCGGCCACCCCCAACCCCACTATCCCGGCGATGTTCTCGGTCCCGGCCCTCATGCCCTTCTCCTGCTCGCCGCCGTGGATGAGCCTGTGCACCCTCGTCCCATTCTTTATATAGATGGCGCCGATCCCCTTGGGCCCGTAGAGCTTGTGCCCCGACATGCTGAGGAGGTCCGCCCCGAGCTCACCCACGTCAACAGTTATGTTGCCGACCGTCTGCACGGCATCGGCGTGAAAGTAGACACCGGCCTCACGGCATATGTCGGCGATTTCCCTTACCGGCTCGATCGTTCCTACCTCGTTGTTGGCATGCATCACCGAGACCAGCACCGTCGAGGGCCTTATCGCCTTCCTCACGTCATCGGGATTCACGACCCCGTCCGAATCCACGCCGACAAAAGTACTCTCGTACCCGTGCGCCGCCAAGAAGTGCGCGGTCTCCAGGACCGCGTGGTGCTCTATCTCCGTGGTCACGAGGTGGTTCCCCTTCTCCTCGTTTGCGAGCAGGGTCCCGAGAAGCGCCATGTTATCCGACTCGCTCCCGCCGGAGGTGAAATATATCTCGTCCGCGGATGCCCCCATGAGAGACGCGACCTTCTTTCGGGCCTCCTCCACCGCGGCGCGGGACTCCCGCCCCAGGGCGTAAAGCGCCGAGGGGTTCCCGAACTTCTCCGCGAGGAAAGGTCTCATCGCCTCCGCCACCTCGGCAAGAGGAGGTGTGGTCGCCGCGTGGTCCAGGTAGACTGTCCTCACTTCATCTTCCTTTCAAAGCTGCGCCTGAGGTCGGCGAGCGTCTCGCCCTCCAGTACGCTCCGCATGGCCCTTGTCATGTCGCCCCAGAGATCCCTCACCGTACAGTCACCCGCCCTTTCGCAGATGGACGCGTCCCTGACGCACTCAACTGGGGCAATCTCACCCTCGAGCGCCTCAAAGATCTCGTCAAGCCCTATCTCCTCAGGCTTTCGCGCAAGCCGGTATCCGCCTCGCGCCCCGCGCTCCGCCACGACGAGCCCCTTGTTCCTGAGAAGCGTCATCATGTGCTCGAGGTATCTCTTCGATATCCCCTGTCTTTCCGCGACGTCTTTGAGGAGGACAAGCCCGCCTTCCCAGTTGACCGCGAGGTCGAGCATCGCCCTCATTCCGTACCGGGCCCTCGTCGAAAGCTTCAAGTCACATCTCCGTTAATCGAAAAATCTTCTTTGGGAACCCGAATAATCTACCATGTCGATAGGAATACAGTCAACGCGGGATTCAACGTGCTGCGACCACGAACCCGCCGTACCGGTTCTCAGCCAACAGTGTTTCTCATCTGATATAATAGGTTCTCTCAATTTCGCCTGTGGGGTCCAAAACGCAAGGAGGTTTTATCATGGCCGAAATCACGCTAAGCATAATCAAGGCCGACGTCGGCGGCTTCGTTGGTCACTCGGACGTGCATCCCGCCCTGAGGGACAAGTGCTCCGACTGCCTGGATAAGGCGAAAAAAGACGGCCTCCTGATCGACTTCTGCCGCGCGGAGGTCGGTGATGACATAGCCCTCATCATGACCCACAAGAAAGGCATCGAGAACGAGGAGATCCACAGGTTCGCATGGGACACGTTCACCAAGATGACCGATGTGGCCAAGGAGTACGGCCAGTACGGCGCGGGCCAGGACCTGCTGGTCGACGCCTTCAGCGGAAACCTCAAGGGGATGGGCCCCGGGTTCGCGGAGATGACAATCGAGGAACGCCCCTCCGAGCCGATCATAATATTCCTCGCGGACAAGACGGAGCCGGGCGCCTGGAACTTCCCTCTGTACAAGATGTTCGCGGACCCCTTCAACACGATCGGCCTCGTGATAGACCCCAGCATGCATGACGGCTTCCGCTACGAGGTCCTCGACCTCATCGGCGAGCGAAAGATCATCTTCAGCATGCCCGAAGAGATGTACGACATGCTCGTCTTCATAGGCTCCCCGTCCCGTTACGTCATCAGTCACATATTCCGCAAGAACTCCGACGAGCCGGTGGCGGTGACCTCGACGCAAAGGCTCTTCCTGATGGCTGGCCGGTACGTCGGGAAGGACGACCCGGTCATGGCGGTCCGCTCGCAGAGCGGTCTCCCCGCGGTAGGAGAGGTACTCGAGCCGTTCTCGTTTCCTCACGCTGTCGCCGGCTGGATGAGAGGCTCCCACCACGGCCCCCTTATGCCTGTCGGCACGGAGGACGACACTCCTACACGTTTCGATGGTCCACCGAGGGTAGTTGCGCTGGGGTTCCAGTTGAAGGAGGGCAATCTCATCGGGCCGCGCGACATGTTCGCGGACAAGAGCTACGACAACGCCAGGCAGATGGCGCTCGACGCGGCCGATTACCTGCGGAGGCACGGACCCTTCGAGCCGCACCGCCTGCCGCTCGATGAGATGGAATACACGACGATGCCGTCGGTGATGAAGAAGCTGAAGGACCGCTTCAAGCCGGTATAGACAGAAAACAGGGTCTGACCGCTTCCGAGACGTGTCAGAAGCCCCGGAGCATCGCCTCCCAGTCATTCGAGAACAAGAGGGACGCGAACTTCTGATAACGGGAGAAAGAGACGTCATTGCCCAACCTCACCAAAAAGAGGTTGGACGAATCCATCGTCACGTTCGGCTCGTCGGTCCCCATCTCCATGAAGCCGTAGCGGCTGAAGAGCCCTATCCCCAGTGATCGGTATCGCGTCATGTCGAGCCCGGCCCCCTCGAGGTCCCAGTGCCATGTGAAACCCGTGGTGAGCATTATCTTGTCATCATAGAAAGGGTCGTCGAACGCGACCTCGAGCATCGCCTCCGCCAGCCCCATCCTGCGGTAGTTCCGGCTGACCTCTATCGCACCGAGCTCGTAGAGCCAGGGGTACGCAGGCTTCCCCCATCTCTCGCGCTCCGATGGGCGGTGGATCCCTATGTACGACACGAGGCGATCCTCCTGCAAGCCGACGATTACGTTGCCGCCCTTCAACCTGCTCACGTTCATCAGGGCACGCTTCTGCCTTCCGGGGTCGTTGCGGCTGAACATCATGATCCCCGCATCCACGGTCAGCTTTTCCAGCTTCTCGACCGGGCAGTAGTTCTCCAGGTAGACCTTTCCCTTCTTCGTCTCGAGCGTGCGCGTGTTCTTTTTTTGCGGGGCCTCGGACTCTACCTCGGCCTCGGGCTCTTTCACCTCCGCCAGCGGCACAGGCCTGTCCCAACCGCTCACGAAGGTCGGTTTTCCTGGCAGGGTGTCCTTCGAGGACCCGGCGCGCTTTCGCCTCTGCGCGCCATCGGCCCGGTCCTCCCGGCTCTTCTCTTCCTTATCCTTGCCCAACACCAGGAAACCCCCATGAGTCCGGCCTGCGATTCTGTAGAAGTATAATATATAAGACATTATAGGGTTTTCGCGTAGGGACCCTTCAGTCTGTGCCTGCTTGATCGGCGGTACGAATCTACAAGGACAGGAGATCTCGTTGAAAGTCGGCGACCGAATGACGAGAGATGTGATAAAGGTCGGCATGGATGAGCCCATCAGGCGCCCCTGGGAGCTCGTCGAGCTGCTCCCCCAGGAGGGCAAGCCCTCAGCCGAGCTTGATGTTCACGTACCAGACGCCGTCGACCTTCAGGGTCTCATAAGTCTTTTCTTCATCGGTTAGCTCGCGGACGTCCTTG
>JAENXM010000012.1 GCA_016649525.1 Actinomycetota bacterium | reverse complement strand
TAATGACGAGAGGGCTTTTGACGAGACGGGTGAGATGCTGGCCGGGATAATCGAGAGCGCCTTCGATACCCTCGAGGCCCGGGGGGTGGACCGCGCGGTGCTCGCGAGCCAGTCGATAATCTCCCCCGCCTGCGGGCTGGGCCCTACCTCGGTCGAGGCGGCAGAGAGGGCGCTGTTTCTCCTTGAAGACGTATCAGGGACATTGCGAAAGAGGTACTTGTAGCATGAGCCAAACAGAAACAGAGCTCGAGGAGAGGATGCCCCGGTGGATGCACCGGACTGTAAGGTGCGGTCCTGCGATTCGCAGGGTAGAGCAGGTTCTCCAGGAGGAGGGGCTCAACACGGTATGCTCGGGCGCCCGGTGCCCAAACCGCGGTGAGTGCTTCGCGGCGGGGACCGCGACCTTCATGATAATGGGAGACGTCTGTACCCGTGACTGCCGCTTCTGCGCGGTTCCGGCGGGCCCGGTACGGCTTCTCGACACGTCCGAATCGCAGGCCGTCGCGAGGGCTGCGGAAGCCCTCGGGTTAAAACACGTCGTGGTTACATCGGTCACAAGGGATGACCTGGAAGACGGGGGCGCTGGACATTTCGCGAGCACCGTTATCGCTCTGCGAAAGGCGCTTCCCGACGCGACGTTGGAGGTCCTGGTACCCGACTTCAAGGGCGAGCGAGGAGCGGTCGACGCGGTCGTCGAAACCTCACCTGACGTTTTCAACCACAACGTCGAGACGGCAAAGGCGCTGTATCCCACGGTGCGGCCCCAGGCTGACTATGAGAGGTCTCTTGCCGTTCTTGCCAGGGCCGCCGAAAAGGGGATTGTGACCAAGAGCGGTTTCATGGTAGGGATCGGCGAGTCATGGAGCGAGGTGGAGGGAATTCTCTATGACCTGAAGGACGCAGGCTGCCGGATGGTCACCGTGGGGCAGTACCTGAGGCCGACGGCGGCCAGCCTACCGGTCGCGAGGTACTGGAGGCTGGATGAGTTCGCGGAGATCGAGGAGCGTGCCCGCGGATTGGGATTCGACGGCGTCGCGGCAGGGCCGCTCGTACGGAGTTCGTATTTCGCTCATAACATGTTCAACGCGATGCGCGAGCACTGCGTCGCCAGTGGGTAAAAAAAAGCAGGGAGATGGCAAGGAGGTAGAGATGTTCACGATCGCCGAGAAGGTCAACGTCATGACGACCAGCATCAAGGACGCCATGAAGGACCGCGACAAGAAGCCCATACAGGACATGGTGCTCTTACAGCTCGAGGGCAAACCGGATGCGATTGATATAAACCTGGGACCGGCCACCAAGAACGGCCCCGAGTTGATGCAGTGGATGGTTAAGACGGTTGAAGAGGTGACGGACCTGACTCTTTCACTCGACACCATGAACATCGAGGCGATGGAGGCGGGCCTGCAGGTGGTGAAGCAGCAGGCGATAATGAACTCGATATCCGGCTCGCCGGACCGCATGGAGGCGCTCATCCCGATGGCGGTCAAGTACGACGCCAAGGTGATCGGTCTCTGCACCAGCGCGGCTGGCGTCCCACGGGACGAGAACGAGAGGGTCGAGAACGGATACAACCTGATGATGGCGCTAGAGGCCGCCGGCGTGCCGAAGGAGAACTACTGGATCGACCCGATAGTGCTCCCGATATGCGTGGCACAGAACCAGGTCCATGCCCTGATCAAGGCGTGCCAGATGTTCAGCGAGCTTCCCGAGAAACCCCAGATGGTCTGCGGACTCTCGAACGCCAGCAACAACTGCGACCCGTCTGTGCAGGGTCTCATCAGCCGTCTGTATCTCGCCGTGCTCATGGGCTACGGCATGGACGCCGCTATCGTGGATCCGAACGACGCGGAGCTGATGGCTGTAGCCCGCAAGGAGAGCCCCGAGTACGAATGGGCCTTGATCGCGGAGGGCCTCAAGGAAGGGGAGCTCGACCTGTCCAGCCCTGACCAGGTCGCGGTGCAGAAGACGGTGAAACTGTTCCACGAGGAGACACTCTACGCTGACTCTTACCTCGAGCTCTAGGCGGTGCGTATGGTGACAAAGACGAAGGCTGAGCCCGAGCAGGCCTCCGAAAGGGCCAGGCTCGACAAGATAATAAACAAGTACAGGAAGCAGAAGGGCGCTTTGATACCTATACTGCAGGAGGCTCAGGATTCGCTCGGGTACCTGTCCGAGGAGAGCCTCTTTTACATAGCGAAGGCCACGAAGCGGACGCTCGCTCAGGTCTACGGGGTCACCACGTTCTTCACGCAGTTCCGCCTGGAGCCTATCGGCGAGCATCTCGTGCGGATCTGCCACGGGACCGCGTGCCACGTAGGAGGGGCCGAGGACATAGACGCCACGGTGTGCGGGCACCTCGGCTTGAGCGAGGAGGGTGGCACGACCGATGACATGGAGTTCACGGTCGACAAGGTCGTCTGCGTGGGAGCCTGCAGCCTGGCCCCGATAATGATAGTCGACGGTGTGGCCCACGGGAGGCTTAACGCTGACAGGGCACGCAAAGTCATAAAGGGATATCAGAAGGAGAAATAGGGGGCGCGGATTTGAGCAAGAAGACCCGGGTGGTGGTTGGCCTTGCTACCTGCGGCATCGCCGCGGGCGGTGTCTCGGTCATGGATGAGCTCAGGCGCGAGATCAAGAAGCGCAAGCTGAACGTCGAGCTCGCGGAGACCGGGTGCATAGGCTACTGCTTCGCGGAGGTGCTGGTCGAGGTCGAAAAGGCGGGAATGCCCAAGGTCACCTACGGCGACATCACGACGAAGGATGTGCCGGAGCTCGTTGAGACCCACCTCGTCCAGAGAAAAATCTGGAGGGAGAAAGTCCTGCTCATCGAGGGCAGGAAGACGGCCGAAGCCGATTTCCTGAAGAGGCAGAAGCGCATCGTACTGCGGAACTGCGGCCTTATCGACCCGGAGAGCATGAGAGATTATATGAAGAAAGGCGGCTACGAGGGGCTCAAGAAGGCGCTCACGAAGATGGCGCCCGAGGAGGTCCGGGCCGAGGTGCTGGCAGCAGGTCTGCGCGGCCGTGGAGGCGCCGGCTTCCCGACCGGACAGAAGTGGGACTTCTGCGCCCGCGCCGAGGGAGCAGACAAGTACATAGTGTGCAACGCCGACGAGGGGGACCCCGGCGCCTTCATGGACAGGAGCGTCCTGGAGGGTGACCCGCACGCGGTCATCGAGGGGATGATAATCGGGGGTTACGCCATCGGGGCGACCCACGGATATATATACTGCCGCGCAGAGTACCCGCTGGCGGTCAAGCGGCTCCGTCTCGCGATCCGCGAGGCGACCAGGAAGAGATTTCTCGGTAAGAACATCCTGGGGTCGGGATACAGCCTCGACATAATCGTGAAGGAAGGGGCGGGAGCGTTCGTTTGCGGCGAGGAAACCGCTATGATGGCGAGCATCGAGGGCTCGAGGGGCATGCCGCTTCCCCGCCCTCCGTTCCCGGCGAACAAGGGGATCTGGGGGATGCCCACCAACATCAACAACGTCGAGACCTTTGCCAACGTCCCGTGGATAATCCGGAACGGCGCCAGGAAATACGCGGCGATCGGCACCGGGGGGAGCAAGGGCACGAAGGTCTTCTGCCTGACGGGGAAGGTAAGGCGCGGCGGCCTTGCCGAGGTCGCGATGGGGACGACGCTGAGGGACGTTATCTTCGGCGTTGGCGGTGGGATCAAGGAAGGACGTAATTTCAAGGCGGTACAGATCGGGGGCCCATCCGGCGGGTGCCTCCCGGCGGCTCTCCTTGATACCCCGGTGGACTACGACTCGCTTCCCGCCGCCGGAGCCATCATGGGTTCTGGAGGAATGGTTATCGTAGATGACACAACGTGCATGGTGGACCTCGCCAAGTACTTCCTGACCTTCACGCAGATGGAGTCGTGCGGGAAGTGCATCCCGTGCAGGGTCGGAACGAAGCGCATGCTGGAGGTGCTGATCCGCATCTGCGAGGGCAGGGGGGTGCCGGGCGACATCGGTCTCCTGGAGAGGCTCGCGTATGACGTCAAGGACGCCTCGCTCTGCGCGCTTGGCGGGACGGCCCCGAACCCGGTACTGACGACCCTCCGTTATTTCAAGGACGAGTACAAGGCGCACATCTTCGACAAGAAATGCCCGGCGGGGCTCTGCGTAGACCTTGTGACTTTCCACATAGAACCGGATAAGTGTACCGGCTGCGGCGTGTGTGTGAGAAACTGCCCATCGGATTCGATAACGGGCGAGAAGAAAGAGCCGCACGTGATAGACATCGAGACGTGCATCAGGTGCAGGGAGTGCCTGAGGCGCTGCCGCTTCGACGCCGTATATACGGTCTAGAGAAAAGCTTGAGGGGGAAGTAATGCCCGAGGAGTTGAGGGTAACGATCGACGGCAAACGGTGTTCGGGCCGGCGCGGCCAGACCATCCTGGAGGTCGCCGAGGAGAACGGCATCTGGATCCCCACCCTATGCTACGACCCCAGGATGGCGCCCTACGGAGCATGCAGGCTCTGCCTGGTCGAGGTCGAGGGGGCACGCGCGCTAATGCCCGCCTGCCATGCCGAGATAACCCCCGACATGGTGGTACGTACCGAGAACAAGCGCATAAACTCGATAAGGCGCACCGTGATCGAGCTGTTACTCTCCGATCACCCCGTCGACTGCATGACCTGCGAATCGGCAGGCTCGTGCAGGCTGCAGGACCTCGCGTACAACTACGGTGTCAAGGAATCATCTTTCAAGGGAGAGACGCACAGCTACCATCTGCTGGACGACAACCCGCTCATAGAGCGCGACCTCGACAAGTGCATCCTCTGCGGCAGGTGCGTGCGGATCTGCGAGGAAGTGGTAGGGGCGGGCGTCTACGGGTTCGTGGCGCGCGGCTTCGACTCCATAGTGAGCACGCCGTACGATCATCCGCTCGAGGAGAGCCCCTGCCTGTTCTGCGGGCAGTGCGTATCGACCTGCCCGGTCGGGGCGCTGACATCGAAGCTCTCAAAGGGAAAAGGCAGGCCATGGGAGCTAAAGCAGACAGACACGGTCTGCCCTTACTGCGGGGTCGGGTGCACGCTCACGCTCTGGACACGCGACAACGAGGTGGTAAACGTCACCGCGCCAGTGGACAAGGGCGTGAACCGCGGCAACCTCTGCATAAAGGGAAGGTTCGGCTGGCAGTACATAAGCTCTTCAGAACGCCTCAAGTACCCCATGATAAGGGGGAAGGACGGAAAGCTACGCAAAGCGACCTGGGAGAAGGCGATATCGACCGTGGCGGAGCGGCTCACCGAGATAGTCAAGGAGAACGGCCCCGACGCGGTGTGCGGCCTCGCGAGCGCCCGATGCACCAACGAGGAGAACTACCTCTTCCAGAAGTTCATGCGCGCGGTTGTCGGCACCAACAACGTCGACCACTGCGCCCGTTTGTGACACAGCCCCACGGTCGCCGGTCTGGCGGCCACGTTCGGCTCCGGTGCGATGACCAACTCCATCGAGGATATAGGGAAAGCTGACGTCACCGTTATCATCGGCTCGAACACGACTGAGGCCCATCCCATAATCAGCATGGAGGTAATAAAGTCGGTCAAAGCCGGCAGGACCCGGGTTATCGTCATCGACCCCCGCAACATCATGATGACTCAGTTCGCGGATATCGTCCTCAACCAGAGGCCCGGTACGGACGTCGCGGTCCTGAACGGGATGATGAGCTGGATAATAAAGAAAGGGGTCTACGACAGACGGTTCGTCAAGGAACGCACCGAAGGCTTCGAAGAGCTCAAGAAGGCGGTGGAGAAGTACACCCCCGAGTACGTCGAGAAGATATCCGGCGTTCCGGCCGCGAAGCTGAAGAAGGCGGCCGAGCTGTACGCGGGCGCTGAGAAGGCGAACATCCTTTATGCCATGGGTATCACGCAGCACATCACGGGCACGGATAACGTGATGGCGGTAGCCGACCTGGCGATGCTCTGTGGCTTCCTGGGTATTCCCGGAGGCGGGGTCAACCCTTTGAGAGGCCAGAACAACGTCCAGGGCGCCTGCGACATGGGAGCCCTTCCGGAGGTCTACAGCGGTTACCAGAGGGTCGACAACGAGGACGCCAGGCGAAGGATGGAGTATGCCTGGGGTGTCTCGCTTCCCGATATGCCGGGCCTCAAGACGACGGAGATGGTCGGGGCGGCTTCCCGGGGCGAGATAAGAGCGATGTACGTGATGGGCGAGAACCCGATGGTCTCCGATCCCGACCTCAAGCACGCCAGGGCCGCGTTCAAGAAGCTCGAGTTCCTAGTCGTGCAGGATATCTTCATGACTGAGACTGCCGAGCTCGCCGACGTGGTGCTTCCCGGCGTGACGTTCGCGGAGAAGAACGGTACCTTCACGAATACCGAGCGCCGGGTGCAGCGGGTCCAGAAGGCGGTAGAGGCGCCAGGCCAGGCGCGGGAAGACTGGAGGATCATACGCGACATAGCCAAGAACATGGGCTACCCGATGAAGCATAGAGACATATCAGACATAAACAAGGAGATAAGCGCGGTAACCGGAAGCTATGCGGGCATGCCCTGGGAGACGCTCGACGCATGCGGGATCCAGTGGCCGTGCCCCGAGATAGGCCATCCCGGAACGCCTGTCCTGCACGTTTGCGAGTTCACGCGGGGCAAGGGACGGTTCATACCTGTCGAGTTCAGGGAACCCGCGGAGAAAGCCGACAAGCAGTATCCGCTCACACTCACAACGGGAAGGATACTGACCCATTTTCACACAGGCTCGATGACGAGAAGGTGCGCGCCGCTTGAACACCTGGCTCCGAGGGCAGAGGCGGAGTTCAGTCACGAGGATGCCGAGAAGTACGGCATAGGCGACGGAGACCTGGTAGAGCTTTCCACAAGGCGGGGTAAGGTCCAGGTCGCGGCCCGCGTGACGGAGCGGATGAACCCGGGAGTAGTTTTCCTCCCGTTCCACTATGCTGAATCGCCCGCCAACGTGCTGACCAGCGTCGCCCTGGACCCGGTGTGCAAGATTCCCGAGTTCAAGGTAAGCGCAGTCAGGGTCAAGAAGAAGCGTGGGGTCAGGTCTTGATTCTTGACTTCTAACGGTTAAGGCCTGGCGTGCAATTCAAAAACAAGAATCAAGACCTGACCCCATCGTTTGCGCTACACTTTTCGTGTCGGTTCATGACGGGAGAATGTGCAAATGAAATCAGGAGGCAGGCACGTCGAAAGAGGATACCGCTCCGTCATCGAACCTGCGGGGCTCGAATGTTACCGCGTGGTCCAGGACGAGAGCGACCTCTATGTCTGCACGGAGAGAGACCTCAAGAGACAGGCGGCCGAGTCTCTTGCGGCATGCAGGTCTGACCTGGAAGAGTACCTGGGGTCTCATCCGGAGTTCGGCACGAGCTTTGGGCCCCTCCCGGCCTCGAGCGGCGCTCCGGACATAGTAAAGGAAATGGCCGCAGCCTCCGAAACCTTTAATGTGGGGCCCATGGCATCGGTCGCGGGCGCTGTGGCCCAGTATGTGGGTCAAAAACTTATGGAGCATTCCCGCGAGGTGATAGTGGAGAACGGGGGAGATATCTTCCTGTCCGGTGGCAAGCGCAGGAAAGCGAGGATCTTCGCGGGCGAAGGGTCACAGGCTGTGGATATAATGATCGAGGACAAGCCCGAGGGCATCGGTCTCTGCACTTCCAGCGCCACAGTCGGGCCTTCGGTCTCGCTGGGAGAGGCCGAGGCCGTAACAGTCCTCTCGCCGACCGCCACGCTAGCGGATGCCGCGGTGACAGCGATCGGGAACAGGGTCGTGTCGCAGGAGGATATCCCCGGCGCGCTGGAGCTGGCAAGGGAATACGAAGAAGTGCTTGGAGTGGTCGTGATCGCCGGCGGGTCCGTCGGAGTGTGGGGGAGAATCGAAGTAGCTTGATCCTTAGGGAAGGGATGGGTCTTGAGGGATAACGGCGGTCGGGTGGACTACAGATACCAACAGCAACCCGGTGGCTATCCGCCATACCCGCCGGGGCAGCCCGGGTATCCCCAGGGCCCCGCCTATCCTCCCGGTCCACCGCAACCTCCCGGACCTCCCAGACAGAGGTTCCTGGAAGCGATCGGCCTCAGTGGATGGAGGATATGGCTGCTGATACCGTTTTTAATCCTGCTGATGCTCTTCCTGATAATCATCTTCGTCGGCCGGCCGTATATTGTGCGCGGGTCTTCCATGCAGCCAACGCTTCGCGAAGGAGACAGGGTATTCGTAGTGAAATACAGTTTCGGCACGACCCCCGACAGGGGGGACGTCGTCGTACTCAAGAACGTCAGGGGAGCGGACGAGATGCTGATCAAGAGGGCAGTCGCGATCGCCGGTGACCAGGTCACCTCGAGCGACGGCACCCTTGTGGTGAACGGCAAGTACAGGCACAGGAACACCAACAGTTACGTTTCCACTGAGTACTCCCTCATTGTTCCAGACGGGTTTGTGTTCGTCATGGGGGATAACGAGGCGCATTCCTATGACAGCCGGTCGTTCGGCCCCATCCCGGTCCAGGACGTGGTGGGAAAAGCGTTCGCCATATTCTGGCCGCCCGGGGACCTGAAGAAGCTCTGATCATATAGGGATAGGTATGCCAGCCAGAGGTAAGGATGCGGGCGCCGGGGCCGAGGCGGAGCGCCTGAAAAAAGAACTCAACTACCACATCTACCGGTACTACAGCCTCGACGACCCCGTCATAAGCGACGCCGAGTACGACGAGCTCTACCGCAAGCTGGTCGAGCTCGAGCAGAAGCACCCGGATTTGGTGACACCTGATTCCCCGACGCAGAGGGTGGGACCTCCGCCGGCCGTCGGCTTCGCGCCTGTCCGGCACAGGGGAAGGATGATGAGCCTGGACAACGCGTTCAGCATCGAAGAGCTCAGGGCTTTCGCCGACAGGGCGCTTCGCGGCCTGGGGGCCTCCGAGGGCGATGTCGATTTCGTATGCGAGCTGAAGATGGACGGGATCGCCGTAGCCCTGACTTACGAGCAAGGCATCCTCGTCAGGGGGGCGACCAGGGGAGACGGCGAGGTCGGCGAGGACATAACCCCGAACCTAAGGACGGTCCCCGCGGTCCCGCTCAGGCTGATCACGGAATCGCCCCCGAAGGTCCTGGAGGCGGTAGGCGAAGTGTACATGCCCGAGGCCTCCTTCTTGAAACTCAACAAGGACCGGCTGGAACGAGGTGAGCATCCGTTCGCAAACCCGCGCAACGCGGCAGCTGGTTCGCTCAGGCAGCTCGACCCCGCGGTCACCGCCCGGCGCAACCTCTCGATTGTGACTTTCGCGGTCGGATACTCGTCGGAGCCGACACCCGGGAATCAATGGGATCTCCTTTCACACCTGCAGGAGCTGGGGTTCAGACTGGGGGGACACACGAAACTGGTAGGGTCGATAGACGAGGCCGCTGAGTTCTGCGGGGAATGGCAGGCAAAGAGGAAAGACCTCGATTACGAGATAGACGGGGTCGTCATAAAGGTGAACTCGTTCGACCAGCAGACGGCCCTCGGGGCTACGAGTAAGAGCCCGCGCTGGGCTATAGCCTTCAAGTTCCCGCCGGAGGAGAAGACGACGGCCGTCGTTGACATACAGGTCGGGGTCGGCAGGACGGGAGCCCTCACGCCCGTCGCTGTGCTCCAGCCGGTCTTTGTGGCGGGCTCGACCGTATCGCACGCGACGCTTCACAACGAGGACGAGGTCAAGCGGAAGGACGTCCGCATCGGCGACAGGGTGCTCGTCCATAAGGCGGGTGATGTGATACCCGAGGTCGTGAAGGTCATATCCGAGGAAAGGACCGGCAGAGAAAAGCCGTTCAAGATGCCCGCTAAATGCCCGGTGTGCGGCTCACGGGTGGTGCGCGAGGAGGGCGAGGCCGCGACCAGATGTACGAACATCGCGTGCCCGGCTCAGACCTTCGAGAGGATACTTCATTTCGCGAGCCGCGCCGCCATGGACATAGAGGGCATGGGCGAGGTGACCGTCAACGAGCTGCTCTCGCGAGAGGCAATAAAGGACGTAGGGGACATCTTCTATATAAGGCCGCCGCAGCTGTTCGAATTACCGGGTTTCAAGGACAAGTCGGTGGAGAACCTGATGAAGGCTATCGAGACGGCGCAAGACCGTTCCGTATGGAGGCTTCTGTTCGGCCTGGGAGTCCGGCACGTGGGAAGCCACATGGCGAGGGTCCTGGCCGAGAGGTTTCCGTCGATAGGCGAGCTCGCATCGGCTACAGAGGAGGAACTGCTCTCGGTCGAGGGTGTCGGGACCCGAATCGCAGAGAGCGTCGTCTATTTCTTCAACCAGAAGGAGAACCTCGCCGTCGTCGACAAGCTTCGCCGGGCCGGAGTAAGGATGTCGGAGAAGAAGAGCGAGAGGAAAGCGGGTCCTCTGGAAGGTAAGGCCTTCGTCCTCACCGGGGCCCTGCCCGGTTTCACAAGGGAAGAGGCTTCGGAGATAATAGAGGGCCTGGGGGGAAGGGTCACGGGCTCCGTGAGCCGCGGTACCGACTACGTCCTGGCGGGTGAGGACCCCGGATCCAAGTATGACAGGGCCGTTTCGCTGGGCGTGACCATTATGGATGAGGAAGAGTTCAGGAGGATGACGGGGAGGTAGTAAAAGCGATGGCGATCTCAATCGAGGACGTAGAGCATGTGGCCAGGCTGGCGAGGCTGAAGCTCACCGAAGAGGAGAAAGAGACATACAGGCGCCAGCTGTCCGACGTCCTGGAGCACGCGAGGAAGATATCGGAGGTCGATACCTCCGACGTCCCCCCGACGAGCCACACCCTGCCTCTGCGCAACGTTTTCCGGGAGGACAGCTTGAGACCATCCCTTTCTGTCAAAGAGGCTACCGGCAGTGCGGCCTGGGCGGTAGAGGGGGCGTTCAAGGTACCCCGCATCATCTAGGCCGGAGGGAATGTGAAAATCATCGAAAAGGACGCCCTTTCGATAGCGGGGCTGATCAAGGGCCGCGAGATCTCAGCCCTTGAGGTGACGCGGGTCTTCCTCGAGCGCATCGATAAGGTCGAGAAGAAGGTGAAGGCTTACATAAATGTCGCGGCTGAGCTCGCTCTCTCGCGGGCGAAGGAGGTCGACATGGAGCTCGCCGACGGCGTCGAAGCGGGGGTTTTCGGAGGCGTGCCGATAGCCGTCAAGGACGTGCTCACCACCAGGGGTTTCCCGACGACATGCGGCTCGAAGATGCTCGAGGGATTCGTCCCCGTTTACGATGCCACCGTGGTAGAAAGGATCGGGCGGGCGGGGACCGTGATGCTCGGAAAGGCTAACATGGACGAGTTCGCGATGGGCTCATCCACCGAGAACTCCTACTTCGGGCCGACCATGAACCCCTGGGACCTCGAAAGGGTGCCGGGCGGCTCGAGCGGGGGCTCCGCCGCCGCGGTAGCGGCGGGGGAGGCTCCCTGGGCTCTAGGCTCCGACACGGGGGGCAGCATAAGGCAGCCCGCCGCCCTCTGCGGCATAGTCGGTCTCAAACCAACTTATGGCCTCGTATCCAGGTACGGGCTTGTCGCATTCGCGTCATCCCTCGACCAGGTCGGGCCGATGACGAGGACGGTGAGAGACTGTGCCGCGCTCCTGGGTGTCATCGCGGGCTACGACCCGATGGACTCCACCTCGATCCCAGGCGAGCTTCCCGACTACGTGGGTGCCCTTACCGGCGAGGTGAAGGGACTCAAGGCGGGAGTGGTCCGCGAGCTCTCGAGCGAAGGGATCGATACGGGGGTGAGAGAGCGATTCGGCGAGACCGTTTCGCTCCTCGAGAAACTGGGGGTCGCCTGCGAAGAGGTATCCCTTCCCAGTTTCGCCCACGGACTCTCGGCTTATTACATCATCGCCCCGGCAGAGGCTTCGAGCAACCTGGCGCGTTTCGACGGCGTGCGGTACGGCTACCGGGCTCCGGGGGAGAGCGAGGACGTCTGGGAGATGTACGACAGGACGCGGGCCGAGGGCTTCGGCGGCGAGGTGAAGCGCCGGATAATGCTCGGTACTTACGCGCTCTCGGCTGGCTACTACGACGCCTACTACGCGCAGGCTCAGAAGATTAGGACGTTGATAGTGAGGGACTTCGGCCGCGCGTGGGACGAGTATGACGTACTGGTTTCACCGACCTCTCCCTCGACCGCCTTCAAGCTGGGGGAGAAGGTCGATGACCCTCTGACGATGTACCTATCGGACATATGCACGATACCGGTCAACCTCGCGGGGATACCCGCGCTCTCGCTGCCGTGCGGCCTATCGGACGGCCTGCCCGTGGGTTTCCAGGTAATGGGACCTCCCCTCGAGGAGCCAAAGGTCTTGAACGTAGCGTACGCGCTCGAGCAGGCCATAGGATTCGACGCCCGGCCGGAACTGTAGCATAGAAGTGGAAGGGATAGTCGACCGATGGAGTACGAGACGATCATAGGGCTCGAGATACACGCGGAGCTCTCGACCGAGTCGAAGATGTTCTGCGGCTGCTCCGCCTCTTTCGGCGGCGGGCCCAACACGAAGACATGCCCGGTATGCCTAGGGCACCCCGGTTCGCTCCCCGTTACCAATATGAAGGCCATCGAATACACCATGATGCTCGCGCTTGCGCTCAACTGCGAGATCACGCCCAGGTCAGTCTTTCACAGGAAGAACTACTTCTACCCCGATATGCCCAAGAACTTCCAGATATCCCAGTACGACATACCCTTGAGCACGGACGGTCACCTCGATGCCGACATGAATGATTATGTCCGAAAAGTCGGTATAACGAGAGTGCACATCGAGGAGGACACCGGGAAGAGCATCCACATCGGTGAGAGCGGCCGCATCCACGGCGCGGAGTACAGCCTCGAGGATTTCAACCGCGCCGGCATCCCGCTCGCTGAGATAGTCACAGAGCCGGACATCAGGAGCGCGGAGGAGGCGCGCGCTTTCATGCAGCTCCTGCGCGCGACGCTAGAGTACCTCGGGATAAGCGACTGCAAGATGGAGGAGGGGTCGCTTCGCTGTGACGCGAATATCTCGGTCGCCGTGGACGGCAAGCTCGGCACAAAGGTCGAGATAAAGAACATGAACTCGTTCAGGTCGCTGTTCCGGGCTCTCTCGTACGAGGAGGAGCGCCAGCGCTTCGCACTGGAGCAAGGCGGGGGGCTGATCCAGGAGACCCGCCACTGGGATGACGCAGAGGGAAAGACTCACCCCCTCCGAAGCAAGGAGGAGGCTTTCGATTACCGCTACTTCCCCGAGCCGGACCTCGTTCCGATAGAGCCCGACCCCGAGTGGGTCGATAGATTGAGGGAGAACTTACCCGAACTACCGCAGGCGCGGTTCCACCGGTTCATGGAGCAGTTCGGGCTCGCGAGGGATATCGCTTCCATGCTGACCGGCGAAAAGGCGCTCGCCGACTACTTCGAGAGAGCGGTGGAGACGGGACAGGGCCCGGAGGAGCTCGCGAAGTGGATCGCGGGGGACCTCTCCGCGATGCTCAGGGAGGCCGTGGTGCCGATACAGCACTGCCCCGTAGCGCCCAGGGGGCTCGGTGAGCTGGTGGCCCTGGTTAACCAGAAGGTGATATCGGGCAAGATGGCCAAAGAAGTCCTTAGAGAAGCCTTTGAGACCGGTAAAGGGCCGCAGCGGATAGTCGACGAGAAGGGTCTTTCACAGATAGCTGATGCTCATGAACTCGAGGTGGTCGTCGACGAGGTCATAGCCGAGAACCCGGGCGCGGCCGATGACATGCGAACAGGAAAGGAGCAGGCGCTCAAGTTCATGATGGGCCAGGTGATGAAGAAGACCCGCGGGAAGGCGAACCCGGAGGTCGCGTCCCGCCTGCTGAAGCAGAAACTGATCGGAAGAGAATAGACTTGGATATAAAACGCACGAAAAGGAGGTAGCGATGTTCTGTACGGAATGTGGGAAGGAGATCCCCGACGGAAGCGTGTTCTGCACGGAATGCGGGGCCCAGATATCAGGAGCGGCTCCACCACCGGCCGCCCCACCGGGGACGACGCCACCCCCTGCCGCTCCACCGGGGACGACGCCACCGCCGGTAGTTCCCGGGCCAAAGCCAAAATCCAAAAAAACAATGATAGGGATAATCATTGGAGTTGTGGCCCTGCTGGTGGTCGTAGCGGTCGTGCTCGTTTTGGTTCTTGTCGTTTTCAAAGGTGACGACACAGCCAAGGCAAAGGACTACATGAAGAAGGCTGACGGCATGCTGAAAGCGGTGGAAAAGAAGGGCTCGGACATAAGCGACTCGCTCTCGGCGCTGGGCGACGAGATGTCGGCGGGCACGATAGCATCCTCACAGGATTATAACGCGAAGGCGGGAACGATCAAGTCGGACATCAGCAGTGCGGAAAGCGACGCCGAGGATGCGAAGCGTGAGTACGAAAAGATAAAAGGCCTTAAGGGTGTGGAGGATTACAAAAAGTACGCTTCGTTAAGGATCGAGGAGATAGACGCCGGAGTGGAGTTGCTGAAAGCCGAAGAGGAGCTGATTGACTTTACCGGTGAGTTCCTTTCATCCGTTGAGGCCGGTACAACGACTGACTTCACAGAGTACATGAACAAGGCAGAGGAATATACCAGTAACATGATGGAGATTGGCAAGAAGCTGGAATCGGCCAGCGAGGAGGCGAATAACCTAAAGGAGGACAAGAACCTCTAATTCTAAAAGGTCTGTATGAACAGCGAAAAAGCGGGCTCAAGGCCCGCTTTTGTTGTCCACGTTCTTGAGGGGTGTGAAATAGGTTCTATTTGTTCTCCTCTCCCGCGACGAGCTCGTTGTACTCGGCCGCCGACAGGAGGTTATCTAGTTCGCCGGGATCACCGATGTCGACGATCACGACCCAACCTTTGCCGTAGGGATCCTCGTTGATGGTCTCCGGTGCGTCGACTACCTCGGAATTCACTTCCTTTATAGTGCCGGTCACCGGTGCATAAAGGTCCGAGACCGACTTACGCGATTCGATCTCCCCGAAAGGCTCGCCTGCCTCGATTTCGGTACCCGCGTCGGGCACCTCGATGAAAACTATCTCGCCCAGCTGGTCCTGGGCATAAAAGGTTATCCCAATGGTGCCGTCTGCACGCACCCACATATGCCCCTTGTGATACTTGAGATCCTCCGGGTAATTCTCCATGTTCAATCCCTCCTTGTAGTCCCAAGGGAATATATCAAATGGCCAATGTCAATTCAAATAACTTTCTTCGCAAGTTCTATTG
>JAENXM010000199.1 GCA_016649525.1 Actinomycetota bacterium | reverse complement strand
GATAGGGAACCGGGCTGAGAGCCCGGTCTAAATGACAACTCACCTGAGAACCCGGTCTACTGTCCCATCTCGATCGCGGTGGCGTCGGTCCCGCCCTCCATCCCGTTCCAGTACATCGCGCGCTCGACGATGACCGGTCCAGAGGACGATACCTGAACCGAGACGTCCGAGGAGGGCAGGTCGTTGTTCACGCGGACGCTCTTGCGGCTCGAAGGAGCAAGGTCCAGGCGCGGACCGGGCGCCGGTCCCAGCGGAGTCATATAGGTGAGCTCCACGGAGACGGCCCCGGTAGCTGATGGGTTTTGGATGAGCACCCATTCCTCGAACCCGTTGGCCGTACAGCCCTCGGGGAGGTACTGGGTGGTCGAAGGCTGGGTTACCCCCAGGGCGCAGTGCCCGGCCCTGCCTGTTCCCTTGTTCCAATACATGGAGCGCTCGGCGACGATGGGCTCATCGGACTCGACCTTCACCGACACCTCGGCGCTCTGTAGATTATCGTTTACGTGGACGGTCCTTCGTGAACCCGCGGGCAGGTCCACTGTCGGCCCCGCGACGGCACCGCCCGGGGTCATGTAGGTAACACGCGCGCTGGTCGCCCTGCCGGCCGGATTCCCGAGCGTCACCCACTCGTCGAACCCGAAGAGCGTCGAGCCCTCGGCGAGGAACCAGTTGCGTGACGGAGCGGGCGAAGCGACTGAGTTGTGTCCACCTCTCATGTTATTCCAATACATCGCCCGCTCCACCACAACAGCACGACTTGCCTCAACCTTGACGGATATATCGCGCTCGGGAACGTCGTCGTTCGCGAGCACGGTGACCCTTCTGTTACCGGCGACTGTGAACTCCGGCCTCACGACCGGACCCTCGGGCGTGAGATAAGTGATCCTGACCGTGGCCGGCTCGGCCGTCGGATTCTGCACAAGCACCCATGTCTTGAAGCCGTAGGCCGTGGAGCCCTCGGCCAGGTACCATTCCTTCTTCGGAAGCGGGACGCCCGCCGAGACATGGCCCTCGATCCTGTTCTGCCAGTACATCGCACGCTCGACCAGTATCTCCCCGTCGGATACGAGCATCACCGACACGTCCGTGTCCGGGACGTCGCGCCCTGCCGAGACCGTCACCCTGCTGAGCGGAGGCACTTCGATATCGGGCTTCCGGACCGCCCCGTCCGGCGTCATGTAGGTTATCTCCACGCTGTTGGAGCGGTTCTCGGCGTTCTGTATGCAGACCCACTCCTCGAACCCGCCTCCAGTGTAACCCTCCGCCAGGTACCACACGGAACGCGCGACCCTGAAGCGGACGGGATTGCATTCCTCGCCTCCCGTGCACACCACGAGTTCCCCAGTGCCAGTTTTTTCAGGAGCCTCAAAGACTATCTCGCGGTCGCTCCAGGAGACGATCTTGACCTTATCGGAACCAAGCCGGACCTCACCGGCGTTAACACCGAACTCACCGCCGTAGATCGTGACCCTGTCGCCGGGCCTCGCAAGGTCCGGGTTGACCGAGGTCACATAGGAGCCGACGTTGAAGTTGCTGCCGTTGCTGCCCTCGGAAGCCCAGTTGACGACCCTGACATCCCCGTCGGACGAACCGACCGACACCTTCACCTGTATGCTCTCGTTGTTCCAGCCCACGACCTCACCGGGCGTACCGTTGAAAGAGACGGCGGCCTCTCCCCTCGCCACCCCGAAATCCTTACCCTTTATCGCCACGCTCGTTCCCGGGCTGCCCGCGTTCGGTGACACGCTGTCGACGACCGGCAGGTCGGACGGTCGGTCGGTCATTATCCAGGCCTCCCACACATACTGGGAGACGAACTCGTAGCTCAGGTAGGCGAAGCCGCCCTGGCCCCAGCTCGTGCCCCAGGAGTTCTCGATCTTGATGCCGCCCTGGCCGCCACCGGCCGCGTCATCGTAACCGACCGCGACAAGCGCGTGGCCGCCGAGGCAGCTTTTGCCCATCGGCGGGACGCCTACGAAGCCGTCCTGGCAGTTGTAGAAGTTCTCGTAGACCGGTACGGCGAGAGCCACCGGGTCGCCCGCCACGATGTGCGCCTTGATCTTGCCCACGTCGTTTCCGCGGGGGGACGTCCAGATGGCCGCGTAGCTGGAGATGCGGTACGGCTTGGCGGCCTCCCCCTGCTGGGCTGTCGGCGTCGTGCGGCAGTCGCCCGGGTTGTAGGGGAACTCCTGGATATCGACTATCCCCTTCTGCTTCATTATGTCGAATACAGCGGGGTAGGTGGTGCCGACATCGGACCCGCCGCAGGCCTGGTTGTAGAGCCACGACGGGCTGAAACGCCTGTCCTTGAGCGAGGCGTCCCAGCCGTGCTGTTTCGTTTCCTGGTAGGTCTTGTAGTAGTAGCCGGTCGCCCAGCCCGCGCACGAGCCCTGGCTCCCCTGGTCGCCGACCGGAAGCGCCGGGTTCGTGAGGTCATACGACGGGGGAAGGTCCCCCTGCCCGGTGCCCGGGGCCGCGGCCCTCCGGTAGTTGCCGGGCTCGCACTGCTTCAATCCCAGGACTCTCGGGGTGCCTCCGCCGCCCGCTATGGACACGACCGGCGCGGCGGCGGCAACTGGTGTGAAGGGAATAAACGGCGCAGCGATCAATGCTATCAGAGATATTAAGATTGCGCCTGCGACGAGCTTCTTCATCATCAACTCCCAGCCTTTCATTTGGTGAATCGACACCGTGGAAGGGCATGAGAAGTGATTTGGCGCATAATCGCTCTAACTCGGTATGATGCGGCTGACCAACGGGTGAGAAAGCGCCCGACAACCGGTTGATTCAGGCATCCCCCTTCTGGTTATGCGCTTTTTCAGCGCTGATCACGGTTTGCGGGGCTGCGATAATCGGATAGTATTTATCCCGGCACGGCAGAACCCGGGAGGAAGAGATGGCACTTTTTGCGAGTGAGGAATGGGCCGGCGCGCTCAAGGACGAGATCAACGCGAACAGGGAGATGGCGAAGGCGGGAAAGGGTTTCGACGCCACCATCCAGTTCATGATAATGGGCGCGGGCAAGCGCGGTGACAAACCGTTCTGGACCCACATGAAGGACGGGAAGGTGCTCGAAGTTGCAACCGGCAAGAAGAAGTGCGACTACACCGTCTCGGGGGACTACGCCGTCTGGAAGGACATCGTCGAGGGCAGGCAGGACCCGCTGCAGGCCATCATGGTGAAGAAGCTCGTCTTCGAGGGGAACCTGCAGACCATCATGAAGTACATCAAGGCGGTAAACCTCATGATGGAGTCGGTCAAGCGGGTGCCATCAGAGTTCTGATGACACATTCGGTGCCAGGCACCAAATGTGTCAAAGGGATTTTCCACCCGACCATACAAAGACTAATAAGAGCGGCGTTTCCTGCCGATAAGTAGAATGGTTTTTTATACCGCACATCGAGACTGGGGAGGTCAAAATGCCACGCCTTAGAATCATCGCGATTGTCTCAGCACTTCTTTTCGCTGTTGGTCTCTTACTGCCGGGGCTTGCCGTGCCCCAGACCGAGGGTGAAAACTGGTCTCTCGTCAGCGGGGACTTCGGGGAGGGGACGAAGGCCATCTACTCGAGCGTCGTTTACAACTCGCAGCTCTACGTCGACATCGGTAACGTCAACGGCTGCGAGGTTTGGCGCTTCGACGGAGGCACCTCCTGGTCCAAGGTTAATGAAAGCGGCTTCGGCGACCCGCTGCAGGCCGTCTCCTGGTCCATGGTCGTCTACGACTCGAAGCTGTACGTCGGGACCTC
>JAENXM010000019.1 GCA_016649525.1 Actinomycetota bacterium | reverse complement strand
GTGGACCGCAATATCCTGAGGATGTCGCTTTGCGAGCTGTTCTACATGGAGGACATCCCTTCGGGGGCCACCATCGACGAGGCGGTAGAGCTCGCAAAATCGTTCTCAACCGAGGATTCCGGGAAGTTCGTGAACGGGGTACTTGGCCGCGTCAACCGCGACCGGGAGGGAGGTAAACAGCTCTTGTCTCCCGGGTAGGTAAGTGGTATCTTAACGAAAGCCTTTAAACTAGTCCGGCGAGGCTAGCAAGGGAGTGCGATGTATATACCTGTAACAAATAGCGTCTTCTCAGAGCACGGGGAGGCGTTTTTCTATGGCCGGATAATGGCCGACGGGGAGGGCTCTCATGGCTTTTGAAGCCCGCGCCAGGGTGCTCGATACCGAGGATCTGAGCAGGATTATCAGGCGAATAGCGCACGAGATACTCGAGCGAAGCAAAGGCTCGGACGACCTGGCGCTCGTGGGAATCAGGACGAGGGGCGTATTCCTGGCCCGGCGGCTTGGAAAAATGATCGAGGAGATCGAGGGCAAGCCGGTCGCGGTGGGAGCCCTCGATATCTCCCTCTACCGTGACGATGTTGCTACCCGGGGCGCGTCCAGCATCGGTGTGACCGAGATCGATTTGGACACCAACGACAAGAAGGTCGTGGTCGTTGACGACGTCCTCTATACCGGCCGCACCATCCGGGCGGCTATGGACGCGATAATGGATTTCGGCCGACCGCAGGTGATCCAGCTCGCCGTCCTGGTGGACAGGGGTCATCGCGAGGTACCGATCAGGGCGGACTACGTCGGTAAGAACGTGCCGACTTCAGGAAACGAGAAAGTGAAGGTCTCACTCGAGGAAATCGACGGCGTGGACATGGTCGAGATAGGCGAGGAGCGGTAGCCATGAACGAAGACGTTAACGGACACAGGCACCTTCTTGCGATAGCGGACGTCGATCGCGACTTCATAATCAGCCTGCTCGATTCGGCCCGATCCTTCGCGGAGGTATCGACCAGGCCGATAAAGAAGGTGCCCGCGCTGCGAGGCCGCACGATCGCGAACCTCTTTTTAGAGCCGAGCACGCGCACGCGCATCTCGTTCGAGCTGGCGGCGAAGAGGCTTTCGGCCGACGTCATAAGCTTCTCCAGGACCACCAGCAGCATCTCCAAGGGGGAGAGCCTGAAGGATACGGCTAAGACGCTCGTCGCGATGGGCGTGGACGCGGTCGTGATACGTCACTCGAGCGCCGGCGCGCCTAAGATGCTGACCGGATGGGTCGACTGTTCGGTGGTAAACGCCGGGGACGGTATGCACGAGCACCCTACCCAGGCCCTGCTCGACCTGTTCACAATGCGGGAGCGCCTCGGTCACCTGGAGGGCCTGAAGGTTGCCATAGTGGGCGACATCGACCACTCGAGGGTCGCCCGCAGCAACATCCAGGCTCTTAACAAGGTGGGCGCTGAGGTGCTGCTCGTCGCGCCCCGCTCCCTTCTCCCCGAAAGGATCGAGGAGATGGGCGTCGATATAACCGGCTCGCTTGAACAGGCGCTCGAGTGGTGCGACGTACTGTACCTGCTCCGCATACAGCTCGAGCGCGTGGAGGAGTCGAGGTTCCCGTCACTTCGCGAATACACGCTCCAGTACGGCCTGACCAAGCCGCGCTGGCAGAATCTCAAGCGCAAGCCGCTCGTCATGCATCCGGGGCCGATGAACCGCGGGGTGGAGATCGAATCGAGCGTCGCAGACGAGGTCGAATCGGTGATTACCGGGCAGGTCACGGCGGGTGTTGCTGTAAGGATGGCGGTTCTCTACGAGCTTCTCGGGGGTAGCCATGGATGAGGGCATACTCATAAAGGGCGGCAGGATAATATCGTTCCCCGGCGGCCTGCGCGGTGAGGCTGACGTCCTGGTGCGCGGAGGCGTCATCTCAAGGGTCGAGCGGGGGATAATGCCGAGCGGTGAGGAGGTAATAGATGCTTCAGGCTGCCTGGTTACACCGGGTCTTGTCGACCTTCACGCGCACCTCCGCGAGCCGGGCATGGAGTACAAGGAGGACGTCGCGAGCGGCAGCCGTGCCGCGGTCTGCGGCGGTTACTCGGCCGTGTTCTGCATGCCGAACACCGAGCCGGCTATCGACAACTCCTCGGTCGCCGAGTATGTCTTCGACCGTGGGGTGGACGAGGGGCTCTGTATGGTCCTTCCCCACGGCGCAATAACTCAAGGACGGAGGGGCGAGGCCCTTGCGCCCATGGGCGAGATGGGTTCCTGCAGGGCGCACGTAATGGGGTTCAGCGACGACGGGAATCCCCTGGTGGATTCGGAGATAATGCGGCGTGCCATGGAGTATGCCCGCTCGATGGGGGCGCTCATCATATCCCACAGCGAGGAGAAGAGTCTCTCCGCGGGCGGGCAGATGAATGAGGGATATTACTCCACCTTCCTGGGTCTTCGCGGCATGCCGGCCGAGTCGGAGCAGATAGGGGTGTACCGTGACCTTTGTCTCGCCGAGAAGACCGGCGCGCGCCTTCACCTCGCGCATCTTTCCACCGCGGGATCCGTGGAGCTTGTTCGCACTTTCAAGCGCCGCGGCATTCCGGTTACCTGTGAGGTGACCCCGCACCACTTCTCGCTGAACGATTCCGAGCTTCTCTCGTACGACACCAGCCTGAAGATGAACCCTCCGCTCCGGTCGGCGGCGAATGTGGAAGCCCTCCTCGAGGGTCTGGCTGACGGCACCATCGACGCGATCGCCACGGACCACGCTCCTCACGCGCTGCACGAGAAGGAGACCGAGTTCGACGCTGCCGAGTTCGGGGTCGTGGGTCTCGAAACCTGCCTGGCGCTGGTGGTGACGAAGCTCGTCGAGACCGGCGTCCTGTCGATCGAGGACGCGATATCGAAGTTGACGGCCGTCCCGGCAAGGATCATGGAGATGGAGCGCCGGGACTACAGGGCAAGGATCCAGGAAGGCGACCCGGCTAACCTGGTCGTTGTCAATCCGGAAATCGAATGGACAATCGACCCGCTCGTTTTCAAGTCGAGGTCCCGGAACACGCCGTTCGCGGGATGGAAGGTGCGCGGGAAGGTGCTGCACACGATATTCCGCGGAAGGATGGTCGTACAAGACGGCGAGCTCGTGATGCGCCCGCCGGGTGTGAACGAAGAAGACAAGACCATCGTGCCCACCGCTGCCTCGGGGCGAGGCGCGGGGGAAGGGGGATAGGGCCGGATGGTGTATGACATGCGGGGCCGCAAGCCCGCGGTCCTCGTCCTCGATGACGGGACGGTCTTCGAGGGAACGAGCATGGGGGCAAGGGGCGAGTTCCTGGGCGAGGCCTGCTTCAACACGAGCATGGCCGGGTACCAGGAGATCCTGACCGACCCGTCCTACGCGGGGCAGATGGTCAGCATGACCTATCCGCTCATCGGGAACTACGGCGTCAACCCGGACGATGTCGAGTCCGGGAAGATATACATGGGCGGGTTCATCGTCAGGGAGTCCTCCCGCATCAGGAGCAACTGGCGCTCCACCGGGGACCTCGACGGGTATCTTAAGGAGCAGGGCGTGGTCGGCCTCGAGGGGATAGACACGCGTGCTCTCACGAAGCACCTCAGGAGCTACGGGGCCAGGCAGGCGGCCCTCTCCAGCGTCGAACTAGACCCGGGGAAGCTTCTTAAGAAGGTCGAGGAGGCGCCCGGCCTTGTCGGAGCGGACCTGGTCCTGGGGGTGACCATAGAGGAGCCTTACGTCTGGTCTGAGGGCCTTACGGGCGAGCCTGAGTACGAAGTGGTCGCTTACGACTTCGGGATAAAGAGGAACATCCTGAGGCTGCTGACCTCGCAGGGGTGCAGGGTGACAGTGGTCCCGGCCGCGACGACGGCTGTAGAGATACTCGAGCGCGACCCCGACGGGGTCTTTCTATCGAACGGGCCGGGCGACCCCGAGCCGATCACGTACGCGATAGAGTCGATTCGCGGGCTCCTTGGAAAGAAACCGGTGTTCGGCATCTGCCTCGGGCACCAGCTCCTCGGGCTCGCGCTCGGAGGCCGCACCTACAAGCTCAAGTTCGGGCACCGGGGGGGCAACCAGCCGGTCATGAACCGCGATACCGGGAGGGTCGAGATCACGGCCCAGAACCACGGGTTCGCGGTGGAGCCTGAAAGCCTGAAAGATTGCCGGTACGGCGAGGTCGAGCTCACCCACTGGAACCTCAACGACGACACGCTCGAGGGCATGCGCTGCCGGGAGGTCGGTGCCTTCTCCGTGCAGTACCATCCGGAGGCGTCGCCCGGGCCGCACGACTCGCGCTACCTGTTCGAGCAGTTTCTGGGACTCATGAAGGAGTGGCGTTCCTGATGCCGCGAAGGGACGACATCGAGAAGATACTGATAATCGGCTCAGGGCCCATCGTCATAGGGCAGGCCTGTGAGTTCGACTACTCCGGGACCCAGGCGTGCAAGGTCCTCAAGGAGGACGGCTTCCAGGTCGTCCTCGTCAACAGCAACCCCGCCACCATAATGACTGACCCCGAGTTCGCGAACCGCACCTACATCGAGCCGATCAGCCCCGAGGTGGTGGCCAAGATCATCGAGCGCGAGCGCCCCGGCGCGCTGCTTCCAACCCTCGGCGGGCAGACCGGGCTCAACGTCTCGGTTGCGCTCGCCGAGGACGGTACACTGGAGCGTTTCGGGGTGGAGCTCATCGGGGCGCGCCACGAGGTCATACGGAAGGCCGAGGACCGTAACCTGTTCAAGGAGGCGATGAGGAACATCGGCCTCGACATCCCGGAGAGCGACTTCGCCTATTCGCTTCCGGAGGCCCGCGAGATCGCCGAAAGTCTCGGGTTTCCACTGGTTATTAGGCCAAGCTTCACGCTCGGCGGGGGTGGGGGAGGCCTTGTCTACGATATGGATGAGTTCATCGAAGTGGCGAGGCAGGGGCTGGACCTGAGCCCTATCACCGAGATCCTCGTCGAGAAATCGGTCAAGGGCTGGAAGGAGTACGAGCTCGAGGTGATGCGGGACAAGAAGGACAACGTCGTCATCGTATGTCCAATCGAGAACTTCGACCCCATGGGCGTCCACACCGGCGACTCCGTCACAGTCGCACCGGCCCAGACACTCACCGACAGGGAGTACCAGGTGATGCGGGACGCCTCCATTGACATCATGAGGGAGATAGGTGTCGAGACGGGGGGCTCCAACATCCAGTTCGCGGTCGAGCCTGACACAGGGCACATGGTGGTCATCGAGATGAACCCGCGTGTGTCGCGTTCGAGCGCACTCGCGTCAAAGGCGACCGGTTTCCCGATTGCGAAGATCGCGGCGAAGCTCGCCGTCGGTTATACGCTCGACGAGATACCGAACGACATAACGCGCGAGACGCCTGCCTGCTTTGAGCCGACCATCGATTACTGCGTGGTAAAGGTCCCGCGCTGGGCTTTCGAGAAGTTCCCGGAAGCCGACCCCGTGCTGACTACCAAGATGAAGTCGGTAGGTGAGGTCATGTCGATAGGCCGCACCTTCAAGGAGGCCATCCAGAAGGCCGTACGCTCTCTCGAGATCGACCGCTACAGCCTGCGCGACCTGGACGACGTCCCCGTCGAGAAGCTCCCCGAACTGCTCTCAAGGGCCAGCCATAACCGGCTCTTCTATATGTACCGCGCTCTGCAGGAGGGGATGAGCACCGAGGACATATATGAATACACGGGGATAGACCCCTGGTTCGTCGATAACCTTGCCCAGGTCGTGGAAATGGAGCGCAGGCTTGAGGATTTCGAACTCCACTCGGTCCCCGATGAGCTGCTCAAGGAGGCGAAGCGGTACGGCTTCTCCGATGTCGAGCTCGGCCGCATACTGGGCGCAAACGAGACCTCCGTAAGGTTCCACAGGCTGGCCCGAGGTATCGGCGCCGTCTTCAAGTCCGTCGATACCTGCGCGGCGGAGTTCGAGGCCTACACACCTTACTACTACTCGACCTACGAGACCGAGGACGAGGTGCGCGCGAGCGAAAAGGAAAAGGTGATGATCCTCGGAAGCGGCCCAAACAGGATAGGGCAGGGGATCGAGTTCGACTACTGCTGCGTCCATGCCTCTTTTGCCTGCAGGGAGATGGGCTACGAGACGATAATGGTCAACTGCAACCCCGAGACGGTATCAACCGATTACGACACGAGCGACCGCCTCTACTTCGAGCCGCTGACCTTCGAGGACGTCATGAACATCGTTGACCGCGAGAAGCCCATGGGAGTGATAGTGCAGCTGGGCGGGCAGACGCCGCTCAAGCTCGCCATACCGCTCGAGCGCGCGGGGGTCCCGATCCTGGGGACCTCGCCCGATTCGATTGACCGCGCCGAGGACCGCGAGAGGTTCGGGACCCTCTTGAAGAAGCTGGGGATACCTCATCCTCCCGACGGCACGGCCACTTCCTTCGAGGGTGCGCTCGAGGTCGGGCGGAGGATAGGCTACCCGGTCCTGGTGCGCCCCTCGTACGTGCTCGGCGGAAGGGCGATGGAGATCGTCTACACCGACGACATGATGGAGAAGTACATAGCCTCGGCGGTGAAGGCCTCGCCCGAGCACCCTATCCTCGTAGACAAGTTTTTAGAAGAGGCTATCGAGATAGACGTTGACGCCGTGTCCGACGGCGAAGAGGTCGTGATTGGCGCCGTGATGGAGCACATCGAGGAGGCCGGCATCCACTCGGGGGACTCGGCCTGCGTGATCCCGCCACACACGCTGGCGGCGGAGACCGTGGAGACGATCGAGGAATACACGCGCCGGCTTGCGCTGGAACTAGGAGTGGTAGGCCTGATAAACGTCCAGTATGCCGTGAAGGAGGACGTTGTCTACGTCCTCGAGGTCAACCCGAGGGCGAGCCGCACGGTACCCTTCGTGAGCAAATCCATCGGGGTCCCGCTCGCGAAGGTGGCCACGCGCATAGTGATGGGGCTCAGGCTTTCCGAACTTGATATCCCGAAAGAGCAGCACTTAGAGCACTTCTCGGTGAAGGAGGCGGTACTTCCGTTCCAGCGCTTCCCCGGCGTGGACACGGTCCTCGGGCCGGAGATGAAGTCCACCGGAGAGGTGATGGGGATCGACACCAGTTTCGGGGTCGCATTCGCGAAGTCCCAGATTTCCTCCAACACCGTATTCCCGACCTCGGGCTCGGCGTTCATAAGCGTTAACAACAGGGATAAGCGCGCGATCGTGCTGGTCGCGCGGAGCCTCGCGGAGGGCGGCTTCCGCATCTTCGCCACAAAGGGGACCGCAAAGGCCTTGAAGAGCAACGGCATACCGGTCGAACGCGTGAAGAAGGTGGGGGAGGGAAGCCCGAACGTGGTTGACCTCATAAGGGACGGCAAGGTGGACCTGGTGATAAACACGCCTTACGGGCACGGCTCGCGCGGGGACGGCTACTACATCCGCACCGCCGCGGCTCTAAACGGTGTCCCGTGCATAACCACGATGTCGGCCGCCTACACTCTCGTGCAGGGGATCTCGGCCCTCAAGAGCAACGGTATCACCGTAAAGAGCATCCAGGAGTACCACCAGGATATCCGCCAGAACGCCTACAGGGGGGACCCGGATGACTGATGAGAAGGGTAACCGCGCGGGGCTTCTGAGCAGGGCGACGCTCGTCAGCCGGCAGAAGGTATCACGTAACACGCACATCCTGGACTTCGAGATCGACGGGACGACGAATACACCCGGGCCTGGCCAGTTCTATCATGTCGACTGCGGCGGGGGCAGGGAACACCTGCTCCGGAGGCCGCTCGGCGTCCACGGGATGACGGCCCCGGAGAAGGGTGCGGCGAGGGTCAGGTTAATGGTGGAGGTGGTCGGGTGGGGGACACAGAGGCTCTGCGCGCTCGAGCCGGGCGCGGAGGTCGGCCTGATGGGGCCTCTAGGTCGCGGGTTTACGCCGCCTGATGGGGGAAGGGCATTACTGGTCTCGGGGGGCATCGGGCTTGCGCCGCTTTTCTTTCTTGCCTCCGAGATGGACAAAGAGGGAAGTGACTACGATTTTCTTGCGGGTTTTCGCACCGGTGATGACTACTATCCGGCGCTTTCCGACCTCAAGGGCAACATAGAGGTGTTCACCGATGACGGGACGGTTGGCGCTAAGGGAGTGGTCTCCGAGGGTGCGGTGCGGCATATAGGAAATGGAGATTATTCGGCTGTCTTTGCCTGCGGGCCGGAGGCGATGATGGAGGCTGTCGCGGACGCCTGCGAAGGCTCCGGGGTCAGCTGCCAGGTCTCGCTCACCTCGAGGATGGCCTGCGGACTCGGCTTCTGCCGCAGCTGCGTGAAGGAGGGGAGGGACGGCCGCAACCTCTGCGTCTGCACCGAGGGACCGGTCTTCGACTCCCGCGACGTGAAATGGAATGGGGTCAGGTCTTGAATCGTGAATTTGCAGCAAGGAAGCCTAATCACTTAATAAGAATTCACGATTCAAGACCTGACCCCCTCTCTGTTGACCTGGCAGGTATCAAGCTGAAGAACCCTATCCTGCTTGCCTCCGGGACCGCGGGGTACGGCGCCGAGCTTTCTTCTGTCATGGACCTCGGGACGGTCGGCGGGATCATCCTTAAATCCGTTACTGAAAAATCCCGCAAAGGAAACCCGAGCCCGCGCATCTGGGAGACCCCGTGCGGCATGCTCAACTCGATCGGCCTCGAGAACATGGGTGTTGATGCCCTGATAGACGAGGTGCTCCCTTCCCTTGACGGGTCCGGGGTCACGGTATTAGCGAGCATAGCGGGAGATACCGTGGATGAGTACGGCCGCCTGGCGGCGAGGCTCGATGGCGCGCCGGGGGTGTCCGCTTTGGAGGTGAACGTGTCGTGCCCGAACGTGGAGAAGGGCGGCATTCATTTTGGTGCAGAAGCCGAGGCTACACGGGCTGTAGCCTCAATTGTCCGCGAAAATTGCGCCCTCTCTTTCTTCGTTAAGCTTTCCGCCGCTGTTTCCGACGTCGCGCGGATTGCCCTGGCCGCCAGGTCGGGAGGCGCATCGGGTCTTTCGTTGATAAACACGATCCCCGGGCTTGCGGTTGACCCCTCGACGAGAAGGCCGCGCCTCGGGGCGGTAACGGGAGGCCTCTCCGGCCCCGCAATCAAGCCCATAGCACTCAAAGCGATATGGGACTGCTACAGTGCCACGGGCTTGCCTATCATCGGTTGCGGGGGGATATACGACGTCGACGATGTCTGCGAGTTTCTCGTCGCGGGATCGACTGCTGTCGCCATCGGGACCGTGACGTTTCAAGACCCTGAAAGGGCGCTGGAGATAATCGAGGCCCTGCCCCGGGCGCTGTCCGCATTAGGAGTTGAGAGCCCGGGTGAGCTGACAGGCTCGTTGAGGGTCTGGAGGGAGGCATGAGAACAACAAGATGAAAGACGACGAACTCAAGCGCCTTCGCCCGCTGATACTTGCCCTGGATACAACCGACCCCGCGCACGGGATGGAGATAGCCGAGCAGGTCAAAGAATATGTGGATATCGTCAAGGTTGGGCTGGAGCTTTTCTCGGCGGAGGGTCCGGGGGTTGTAACGAGTGTGAGAGAAAAAGGCTTCGAGGTGTTCCTCGACCTCAAGCTGAACGACATACCGAATACGGTAGCCTCGGCCTGCCTCGCGCTCTGCGAGCTCGAGCCGCTGATGCTGACGCTTCACGCTATGGGAGGCCAGGAGATGATGAGGTTAGCCAGTCGGGCCGTGGGCGAGCGCTGCAAAGAGGCCGGGTTGAGGCGGCCCCTGATGATAGGTGTCACCGTCCTCACAAGCCTCGACCTCCCGGCACTCAAGAAGATCGGGGTCGACCATCCGATCGAAGAAGAGGTGCTGAGGCTCGCCAGGCTCGTCAGGGAGTCGGGCCTGGGCGGGCTCGTGACGTCCCCGCTTGAAACGCAGTCGGTGCGCCGCGCGGTGGGGGAGGAGTTGGTCTTGATCACCCCCGGTGTAAGGCTTGCCGGCATGGACAAAGACGACCAGAAGAGGGTGGCTACACCCGGTGAGGCAGTCCGCGCCGGAGCCGACTTCCTCGTGGTCGGACGTCCGATTCATACTGCCGATGAGCCAAAGAAGGTCGCCGAGGGTATATTGAAGGACGCGGGAAGGCTGTGACGTTGGACGAGCGAGATGTGATCGAACAGCTTGTGGAAAGCGGGGCACTAGAAAAGGGCCATTTCAAGCTTACTTCGGGCCTCCACAGCGATACCTACATACAGTGCGCCCTCCTGCTCGAGAGTCCTGAGAGGGCTGTCGAGATCGGAGAATCACTAGCCCGCAAGGTCGAAGGAGAGGTCGACCTCGTGCTCTGCCCGGCCCTCGGGGGCATCGTTGTGGGATTCACGACGGCCCTCGCTCTCGGCTGCGCGATGGTGTTCGCCGAGAGGGCTGAGGGCGATATGGAGCTTCGCCGGGGCTTTACGATACAGACCGGCTCGCGGGTCCTCCTGGTGGAGGATGTCATAACCACCGGCGGGTCTGTCCTTGAGCTTGCGGGGATAGCTGAAGAAGCGGGAGCGACCGTGGCCGCAATAGCCTGCATCGTCGACCGGGGAGGTTTTGACCCGGGTGACTACCCGTTTGTCTATCTCGTGCGCCTGGAGGTCGATTCCTACAGGCCCGAGGATTGTCCCCTGTGCAGGGCCGGAGATACGGTCACAGCCCCTGGAAGCCGATATTCTCAGTAATTGTGCCTGAATGGCGGTTGCCTTATGATTTCGGTGCCGGGCGTACGGTCAAGGAGCCATCTTGGAGAGTAAAGGGCGGGTTTTCGTGGTAGCCGGGCCGTCAGGCGCCGGGAAGGACACCCTTATCAGAAAAGCATTGCAAAAGGTAGAGGACATCCATTATTCTGTTTCGGCTACGACGAGGCCGCCGCGTGAGGGCGAGGTGGAGGGGCGTGATTACTACTTCCTGTCGGACGACGAGTTCGACAGGCTGGCCACGCAGGGTGCGCTCCTGGAATGGGAGGAGGTCTTCGGCAGACGCTACGGTACCATGAAAAGCGAGGTCGAGAAGGCCACCTCGTCGGGGAAGAACATACTTCTGGAGCTCGATGTCAAAGGCGCCCTCAACGTGAGGGCAAAAATGAAGCACGCGTTGTTGGTCTTCATCATGCCCCCTTCGCTCGAGGAGTTGGAGTCGCGCCTCGAGAAAAGGAGACTGGACAAGGAGGGCGACATAAAGCTGAGGACCGACATCGCCCCGGGAGAGATGGAAATCGGAAGGAACAGTTTCGACGTTGTCATCGTTAATGATGATGCGGATAAAGCCACGGAGAAGCTTGCCAGTGTGTTAAGAGGAGAGAAGACTTAATATGGAAGAAAAACAGGCGATGATCAACCCGAAGTTGGAGGACCTGCTCGATCACTCCGAGAATAAGTTCACCCTGGTGGTCGAGGCCTCCAAGAGGGCGAGGCAGATCACGAACTTCCAGAAGAGACTGGGCGAAGGGGTAGGGGGCGTCGCGCCCATGAGGCTCGAGGACATCTCCAAAAAGCCCCTGACGGTGGCTCTGGGGGAGATAGCCGAAGGTAAAATAGAGTACGAGCGACCCGAAGAGGACGAGGAAGAATAACACCCTGAACGCTCCGCGGGGGTTAAGTATGTTTGATCTGGCTGGCAAGAACGTCCTGATAGGAGTTTCCGGTGGGATAGCTGCCTACAAGGTCGCAGAGCTTGCCCGGATGCTGGTAAGGGGCGGTGTCAACGTGAAGGTGATCATGACGAGCTCCGGCCAGCAGTTCGTCACGCCGCTTACGTTCCGCACCATAACCGGTAATCCCGTCGCCACGTCGATGTGGAGTGACCCTGCGTCGCCCCTTCCTCATATATCCCTGAGCGAGGAAGCCGACCTAATGCTGGTAGCCCCCGCAACCGCGAACATAATCGCGAAACACGCGAAAGGCGTCGCGGACGACCTGTTATCTACGACGCTCCTCGCGGCAAGGGGTACCGTTGTACTCGCGCCGGCGATGAACACGCGCATGTACTTTCATCCTTCCACGCAGGAGAACCTGGCCGCCTTGAGGGACAGAGGCGTCGTGATAATCGAGCCCGGAGAAGGAGAGCTCGCCTGTGGTGATGAGGGAATCGGCCGCATGGCGGAGCCTTCCGAGATAATGGAGGTCCTGGAGCGCGAGCTCAAGCATGCCTCGGACCTTGCGGGGAGGCGCCTCGTGATAACAGCCGGGGCGACGCGAGAACATCTCGACCCGGTGCGGTTCATCTCCAACCCTTCAACCGGCAGGATGGGCTTCGCGGTGGCCGAAAGGGCGTCCCGCAGGGGGGCCGAGGTCGTGCTCGTATCCGGCCCCACCGTTCTTGCCTGCCCGGCCGGTGTTAAACTGGTCCCGGTCGTCTCGGCGGCGGAGATGAAACAGGCCGTGCTCGATAATCTGCCGGGCACGGATGCCCTGGTGATGGCCGCGGCGGTCGCGGACTTCAGACCTTCAGTCAGAATGCCGAAAAAGATAAAGAAGAGGGATGGAATCCCGGAGATCAACCTCGAACCCACAGAGGACATCATAAACGAGGTGAAGAAAACTACCTCGGAATGTCTCGTGGTAGGTTTTGCAGCGGAGACCGACGATGTGGTGGAGAACGCGAGGAAGAAGCTGACCGAGAAGGGGATGGATCTCGTAGTGGCTAACAGGGTAGGTGAGCCCGACAGCGGGTTCGCCGCGGAAACGGATTTGGCCGCTGTAGTATCAGCGGGTGATGAGAAGGTCGAGCTGGCCATGATGTCAAAGTCGGACCTGGGCGACGTCTTGCTTGACCGTATCTCTGAGATGCTTGAAGTGCTTTAATGATTGTTGAGGTTAGTTGAATGAAGCAGTTGATTTCCGGCGTCGTTAACAATATCTCCACGAATCCGTTCCAGACCTTTTCCTCAAAGAGGGTAACGAGCTCGTGCGTCCTGAGCTTCGATATAAGCTTCGATCTCTGCAACGAGGACGCAAAGCTCACCAGGGTCTGGTTCAACAGGTCTTTCAGGTTCCCCCCACCGCTCGAGGACGGTGACTACATAGAGGTTTTCGGGCGGTTCGGAAGGTTCATGGGGCTCATCGGCCGCAGGAACTTCTATTCCGTTAGAATCCTCGACAGGCGCCGCGGAAAAGAGTACACTGCCTGGCGCAACAAGGTTCTGGAAACGGAGGCTTCCAGGGAAGTGAAGAAGTCCTCCGGTGCGCCGGCGCAGACGACGTACTAGGCGTACCCCTCAGCAGCAAATCATGTCGGAGTGGCGGAATTTGGTAGACGCGCAAGGTTGAGGGCCTTGTGGGGCATAGCCCTGTGGGGGTTCGAGTCCCCCCTCCGACACCAAAGTGTCCCGCAGCGTACGCAAAGTCAAAGTCCTCCCGTATGCGCCTGAGTGATTCCCTATCAGGTTTCAAGTCTATTCATATCCCTGACCGGATCTCTTGACACTTCATCTTTAACCAATTAGATTCCTAGTTAAGAATATTACCTATTTAGAATTAGGCGAAGATGGAGCCTTCAAGGGAAGAAGTCCAGGAGCGGATGGATCGCTTCACGCAGACAATGCGTGATTCGGGGACAAGGCTCACCCACCAGCGCATGGAGATATTCTGTGAGGTGGCCAGGACCGGCGGTCATCCAGATGCCGAGATGGTCTTCAGGCGGGTGCGGAAGCGGATGACCACCGTATCCCTGGACACCGTCTACCGTACGCTCTGGATGCTTAACGACATGGGGCTCGTTACCACGCTCGGTCCGCAACGGGGAAGGGTGAGGTTCGACGCCAACGCCAGCCCGCACCACCACTTCGTGTGCACGAAATGCGGAATGGTTGGGGACTTCAACAGCAGGGAGTTCGACGACCTTGAAGTGCCCGAAGAGGTGAGTCGAATGGGAGATGTGGCAACGACACAAGTACAGTTGAGGGGTCTGTGCTCACGGTGTCAGAAGAAAGAGAGCAAGGAGTAGCAGCTAAGAAAATATTCATAGCAGCACGGTGCATAAGTTCGGACAACGAGAGGAGGAAACTTCATGAATGAAGAAAGCAAGTGCCCGGTAACGGGCGGAGCAAACCGACAAGCAACCCGCGGAGGCACGTCGAACCGTGACTGGTGGCCGAACCAGTTAAACCTCAGGATTCTTCATCAGCACTCTCACATGAGCAATCCGATGGGCGAGGAGTTCAACTACGCTGAGGAATTCAAGAAACTCGACCTGGAGGCCCTGAAGAAGGACCTCTATGCGCTGATGACCG
>JAENXM010000317.1 GCA_016649525.1 Actinomycetota bacterium | reverse complement strand
GCAAAGGCCAAGCTTTAACCCGGCCTCTCAGGTTTTGGCCCGGCCTCTCAGGCCGGGATTGATAAACTTTAGCCCGGCCTCTCAGGCCGGGAAGTAGGACCGGGGGATTGATAAACTTTAGCCCGGCCTCTCAGGCCGGGAAGTAGGACCGGGCTAAGAGCCCGGCCTAAAGGGAAGAGCCCGGCCTAAAGGGAAGAGCCCGGCCTAAAGGGATGACCCGAGTATAAATCCCCGGGTTCCCACAAAATCTGCTCCCCTCTATATTTATTTGCCGCTAGCCGAAATACTTATATGGAGGAGACAGAAATGACAAGAGCACCCGGTTCAGTGATTACGGCAATAGCAGTCTCCGCGCTGGTCGCGCTCTGCTTCCTGGTGGGTTGTGGCACGGGGATCGAGCACCTGAAGACCGCGAAGGTGGCATCCGGCAACACCTACTACGTGTCGCCTTCCGGCAGTAACTCGAACCCCGGGACCAGGGAGGCTCCGTGGGCAACACCGGGTTACGGTTCGAAGGAGCTTCACGCCGGTGATACGATGGTGATTCTGGGCGGCAGGTATTCCCTGAGCACCTACGGGGACGACATGATAACGCCTACCACCGGGGCCTCTGGAGCCTGGATAACGATAAAGGGGGAAGTGGGTAACAGGCCTGTACTTGCCGGTAAGGACGACCTTTTTTCGGCCGTCGACATATCGAACACGAGCTACATAAGGATCGAGAACCTGGAGATAACGAGCGACAACGGCGCGAAGTTCAGGGGCGGCGTGGAGGCATCGGGCGGGCCGGCCAACCATGTCGTGCTGGAGGACCTGTACATACACCACATCGATGATTTCGGTGTGAATATCGGTGACGTCAGCGACTTCAAGATAATAGACTGCGAGATGCTCTACTGCGGGTTCGGTGGCATCGGTGGTCCCGCGGGATCGCACGGCGGAATAAGGGATCTCCTGGTAAGCGGTTGCAGCCTTTCGTATTCGGGCCACTACTACCAGGGAGGCCCCGGCCCGGGCCCGTATGACCGACCCGACGGGTTCGGAATCGAGCCTTCGGAGGGCCCTATCGAGATAAGGGACACGGTCGCCGAGCACAACCTGGGAGACGGCCTCGACTCGAAGGCGGCGAACACCTATATCCACGAGTGCGTGGTGGCCAACAATACGTGTGACGGCGTCAAGCTCTGGGCGCACGACAGCAAGATCGAGAACACCCTCATATACGGGACCGGCGACGGCGCCGACTCCCAGTGGGTAGGAATCGTCGTGGAGGATTCACAGACACCGAACGCGCGCTTCGAGATTATAAACGTGACCCTTGACGACAACCCCTCGCGTCAAGCTTATCCCATGACCGTGCAGTACGACATCTCAAACCCCATAACGCTTACCATGAAGAATACCATCGTATCTAACGGACACGGGGAGGCGTACTTCGGCGATTCGGTCGGACTGACCGCCGACCACAACATCTTCTATCGGCCTAGCGAGGAGGTCCAGGTGCATGCAAACGGCCGGGACTATACGGCGGCGCAGATAGAAGCGGGCGAGCTCGGAGCGGAGAACCTCTGCTCCGACCCGATGTTCGTCTCCCCTGCATGGGGGAAGACGGGCGATTACCACCTCCGGTCGGGGAGCCCGGCAATAGACGCGGGCACGTCGGACGGCGCCCCGTCTATCGACCTGGACGGGAACGCGAGACCGCACGGCAAGGGATATGACATCGGTGCTTACGAGTTCGGCGCGGGAAAACCTAACGCCACCACCTGGTACATGCCAGAGGGATGTACGGCGGGAGGCTTCGAGACGTGGGTGCTCTTGCAGAATCCCGGGGGCGACAGGTCAGCTGTGGAGCTGACATATATGACTCCTTCGGGAGAGATAGACGGCCCTACCGTTATCCTCGAGCCTGAAAGCAGGCAGACAGTGAACGTCTCGGATACCTTG
The DNA here is from genome assembly GCA_016649525.1 of Actinomycetota bacterium. Classification (GTDB taxonomy): domain Bacteria; phylum Actinomycetota; class Geothermincolia; order Fen-727; family Anoxymicrobiaceae; genus JAENXM01. The sequence continues at coordinate 102 of JAENXM010000317.1, read as the reverse complement.
CCGGATACCTGGAGCGTTTCAACCATGGCCTCATCGGACAGGCCAGTGGTCGCAGAGAGGGCAACATATTGGGGCAACAGAACAGGGGGTCACAGTTCAATT
>JAENXM010000351.1 GCA_016649525.1 Actinomycetota bacterium | reverse complement strand
TGCTATCGAGAATACATCGCCTGGGCAGGGCATGCGCAAGGGAACCTATCTTGAACTTATGAAAGAGGGAATAGAAAGCAAAGTGGATTCAAATGCGGGACAACTGTCTCACGACAACGGGAAAACACGAGGCCTGGAGGTGACATGGAGAGGTTAGTCGGCGAGAACGCGACAGAATCCACGCAACCGTGTCGTATAGGCAGGATTACTGATAGAATGTTGGCGTTGGAGACGGCATATGAAGGATACCTGTATAAGGGAGAATATAGTGAAAAAACTACTTCTGGGCCTGTTGTTGGTAGCCGCCATCGGGGCGGCCGTATATTTCAAGATGAATAAGGGATGCGCTCCTTGCTGCGGCACAGACGAGAACTGCTGCCAATAGACATGCCAGCATGACCATTCTGTAAGCTGGTAAGTATTACGACATTGCCAATGGAATTCGGTACTTGGGGAATACCGGCTTGAAGGAGACGATAAGATGCCGCGCGCACAAAATACGAATGATGGGTTTGAATTAAGGGAATCACCTGAAAAGGGCGAAGGGATTTTCGCTACTAAACCTTTTGAGGTTGGTAACATAGTAATGGTTGGCATTATTGAAGAAGTCCTGAGTGGGAATCATAGTCATGCTTCACAGATAAGCGAAAATGAGCATGTACTTCACGCAGGATTGATTAGTAAGGTTAATCATTCCTGTGGCCCCAATTGTGGTATCAGAGTAAATGAAACTGGCGCACATGATTTCATCGCAATGAAAGACATCAGTGTTAACGAAGAAATAACGTTCGATTATGCTATGAGAAACTATGCTATCGACCATTTCCCGCAGCAGTGCATGTGTGGCTCGGCGAGATGTCGCGGTAGGATCACAGGATGGCAAGACTTGCCGGACGAGAAGAAAAAAGAGTATGAAGGTTTTGTTGCTCCTTACCTGCTTGAGGTGGATGCCAAGAATTCTTGCGAGGGCGGGGACGGATACGGTCTGAAATAAGTTCGCGAGTTTGTTACGACGCTGACGACCTGCCTTGTCCACTCATGTGACAAATAGACGTTAATGGTCGATATTCTGCTATATACTTATGTTATCCGCCGGTCTTATGAGAAACGGGGTGGACGCATGAAAAAGTGTCTGGTAATCCTGCTTGCATTGCTTGTTTTCTTTGCATTATGCGTGCCCTCGGCGTTCGGCCTTGGGGCCGGGTCCGCGGGGGCGCGCATGGTGCCGGGCGAGGTGCTGGTGAAGTACAGGACGGGGGCTTCCGCCGGGAAGCTCGGTTCGCTTATGCGCTCGGTCAACGCGAGCGTTGAAAAAAAACTGTTGTTCCCGGATATGGCGCTCCTCAAGTTAAAAGGCGTGTCCATCGATGAAGCTTTAAAGGAACTCCTCTCCTCGCCTCTCATCGAGTACGCGTCGCCTAACTATATCCGCAGCGTCAACTACGTCCCCAACGACCCGAACTTCAACGACCAGTGGAACTTCGATGACCCCACCCGGGGCGGGGACATCAACATGCCCGAGGCCTGGGACATAGAGAGGGGCGGCAGCCCCGGCGTTGTGGTGGCGGTCATCGACAGCGGCGTTGCATACAGGCCGGGGGCTGTAGGTGGGCAATGCCCGGACCTTGTCAGTACCAATTTCGTTCAGGGTTATGACTTCGTTAACGGTGACGCTTTCCCCGACGACGACAACGGCCACGGGACACACGTATG
>JAENXM010000031.1 GCA_016649525.1 Actinomycetota bacterium | reverse complement strand
GGAAATGCTTCGTAAAGCCGACCCTGGTGTCCTGGGGCGCCTCAAGGAAGACAGGCTTCTCCTCGACTTGCGAACGGTCGCAGACACCGAGGTCCCCCTACTGGCCGATATCATCTCGGCCATCGCGTAAAGGCGCCCGAGGAGTCCGTGTAAGATGACCCGACGAAATCTCATCATCGGCACGGCCGGGCACATAGACCACGGCAAGACCGTACTCGTGAAGGCGCTGACCGGTAAAGACACCGACCGACTCGCCGAGGAGAAGAAACGCGGCATCTCGATCGATCTGGGATTCGCCCCGCTCGAGCTTTCGGACGGTTCAGTAGTCGGTATCGTCGACGTACCTGGCCACGAGAACTTCGTGCGCAACATGATGGCCGGGGCCACGGGGGTCGACCTGGCGCTCCTGGTAGTGGCAGCCGATGACGGGGTGATGCCCCAGACGAGAGAGCACCTGGCCATACTCGACTTTCTCGGTGTGTCCAGGGGGGTCGTCGCGATAACCAAGGTAGACCTCGTCGAGGACGACCTCGTAAGGCTTGTCATCGACGAGGTCAGCGAGTTGCTCGAGTGGAGCGCCCTCAAGGGCTCGACGATAATGCCCGTCTCCGCTGTGACCGGACGCGGGATCCCCGAACTCAGGCGAGAGCTGGAGCGTGTCGCCCGGGAAGTCCACCTGAAGGACGAGGCGCTCCCCGTGCGACTCCCCGTAGACAGGGTTTTCACACTCAAGGGTATCGGTACGGTGGTGACCGGCACTCTCTGGAGCGGCGCTATCAAGAACGGCGAACACCTCGAGATATCACCGGTCGGCCGTCCGGTGAGGGTCCGCAGCCTGGGTGTACACGGCGCCGGGCGCGAGACGGTCTACGCTGGCGAGAGGGTAGCGGCGAACCTGGCGGGTGTTTCTAAGAAAGATGTCGCCCGCGGTGACGTCCTGCTCGCTCCAGGCTACCTCAAGCCGACTTACATGGTCGACGCCAGGGTGACCCTCTTGAAGGAATGCGCGAAGCCCCTCAAGCGCGGGACAAGGTTGAGGTTCCACCACGGCACGCGCGAGCTCCTCGGCCGCGTCTACCCGCTGGAAGGCGAGGCCGTCGCCCCCGGCGAAACGCGCCCCTGTCAGCTTCGCCTCGAGTCGAAGGCAACCTGTGCCAGCGGCGACAGGTTCGTCCTCAGGAGCTACTCGCCCGTTACCACCATCGGCGGCGGCACTGTGATCGACGCCCACCCTTCGAAGCACCGGTTGCGGGATGAAGCGGCCCTGCGGCAGTTCAATGACCTTGAATCGGGAAAACCCGATAAGTCCGTTGCTGTATATCTGTCGAGAGCATTGAAGCCGCTGTCTGTCGGTGACCTCGTACTTGAATCAGGTCTTGCGCCCGCAACAGTCGAAAGGGGCATGGAAGCCCTTGCCTCTACTGGCGGAGCGATGACCCTGGGCGATCGGGAGCCTGCACTCTACCTGTCCTCTGGATGCTACAACGAAATCAAGGAATCCATTGAGCGATCTCTTCGCGCGTTCCATATCGAGAATCCCCTTTCAGACGGGATGTCAAAGGAGACCCTAAAGAAGAGGGCGCTGTCCTCATGGGACAATAAGGCGGCGGATATCTTCCTGGACATGCTGCTGCGGGAAAACGTACTTGAATCGCATGGCAAGATAGTAAGTCTTCCCGGGGAATCGGCGACAGTCACCGGCGAGCAGGAACGTCTCATCGAGGAGATCATCGAAAGAATCAATAGCCGGCCTGCCTCCCCACCCACTCTCTCGGAGCTTTCCTCAGAGCTCTCCCTGGACCGGCGGATGCTCTCGGACCTGCTGGCAGTCGCCGAAAAGCAGGAGAGGGCGGTCCGTGTTTCGCCCGAGCTCTACTTCTCGCCAAGGGCTATAGAAGACATAGAAACCAGGCTGCGGGAGTCAATCGACCCTGAAGGCATCACTGTTAGCGAATTCAGGAAGGTCATAGAGACCAGCAGGAAATATGCACTGCCGCTACTCGAGTACTTCGACAGGACGAAGGTGACGGTGCGCGTCGGTGACATCCGCAGGTTGCGATAATCCTGTATCATATCTCTGCAGTATAAGAGGAGGTGGATCCGTCCTGGTGGGCGGCGCGGTCTTCAAAACCGTTGTGGCGTCTTGACCGGCGCTGGGTAAGTTCGATTCTTATGCACCTCCGCCAGATTGTCTGGTCCTGGCAGGACTTCGATATATGGCAAGAGCAAAACTCAAGATAGTCTCCGTTAGCTCATCCTCGAAGAAGGCGGGCAAGAGCTCGCTAGCGTCCCACCTGGTACGAGAGCTCGGGGCCGACTTCGGCCTGAAGGTGAGCTCCGGAGGAACACACCCCACAGCAAAAACGATCATCAGCGACCAGGATGTGATCGAAAGGAACGGCACCGACACCGGTTCGCTCGTCAATGCCGGTGCGAAGCAGGTGATCCGGGTCAACGCGCCGGAAGGCAGCCTGAAAGAGGAGCTCGGACGGGCGCTTTCTATGTTCCCCGATAATGGGCTGATCGTAGTAGAGGGAAATAGCGCGCTCGAGTATCTTGACCCCGATTTCGCCGTTTTCCTCATGGCAGTGCCGCTCGATGAGTTCAAGCCGTCGGCACGAGGCGCCCTTTCCCGTTCAGACCTGGTGCTAGTGGACGGAACGGGAGGCCTCTCCCGGTATGACCGGGACAAACTCGCGTCCGCCCTCAAAACGCTGGCACCGGGTGCGAGGACTTTGCTCTTCGACGACCAGACCGGGCGCGAGAACGCCTGGCGCGAGGCCGCGATCATGGCACGCGAAAGGACAGAATGAAACGGGGCCCCGAAAGGAGCCCCGTTTTCTCAGACGATCGGTTTCGAATCAAGAAACGGATTTCACCGCGCCGAACCGCTTGATCACAAACAGGCGGTTGAGCAGAGGTGTCACTGCGTTCCCGATAAGGATCGAGTACGCCACCGCTCCCGTCGGGGCGGCGTACAAGCGCATCACGACGATCAGCACTCCGATCAATACCCCGTATATCACCTGCCCTAGTCTCGTGTCCGGGCTGGTGACCCAGTCGGTCGCCATGAAGAAGGAACCGAGCATCACTCCGCCGGCGAGTATCATGTAGAGGGGATTTTCCCCCAGAATCGCCGACAGTACGAAGACCGTGCCGATAATGGACGCCGGTATGTGCCACGTTATGTGGCCCTTGTACAGGAGATACGCTGCCCCCACCAGCACTGCGAGGACCGAGACCTCGCCGAGTGCGCCCCCGCCGTGCGCTAGAAACAGGTTCCAGTACCCGGGCCGCAGGCCGTTCAGGGCTCCGCCTTTGATAAAGGTCAGCGGCGTCGCGGAAGTCACCCCGTTTATCCCACCGAGCGAATAACCCAGCACGATCGGCCCGAATATGCGAGAGATGATTATAAGCGAAACGAACCCGAAAAGGGCGGGGTTGAAAAGGTTGACTCCCAGGCCACCCATCAACTCCTTAACGATCGCTACGGCGATTATCACCCCTATCATCACCCACCAGAACGGGACGGTCGGCGGCAGTATGAGTGCCAGGAGGAGCCCGGTCACCACCGCGCTGTAATCACCGAGGGTCGGCTCCCTTCCCATCATCTTTCGCATCACGTATTCACACGCCAGCGCCGTTGCGACAGCCGCCACGAGGTTCACGAGCGCGTAGAGACGGAAAAACACCAGCGACATCACGACTAGAGGGATGAGGGCGATCGCGACGTCCCTCATGCCCGTCGAGATCATGTCCTTGCCCTTTATGTGTGGTGGGGCTGTAACTACCAGATCATGGTTTGCCACCTGCTCTCTCCCCCCTTCACTTCTTCTCCGCGGCGGCGAGTTCCGCCTTGGCTTTTCTTACATACGCGACATGAGAGATCCTCGAGGCGCACACATAGGCGCAACAGCCGCACTCAAAGCAGTCCTGCACGCCGAAGCGGTTCGCCTCGTCATACTTCCCCCTCTTGGTGTACTTCACGATGAAATTGGGCATCAGGAACATGGGGCAGGCGTCGATACACTTGTCACATCCAACGCACTCCCGCTCGGCACCGTATTCAACCTCATCCTTGCCGAGAACCAGTATCCCGCTGGTCCCTTTGACCACCGCGGCCGAGAGGTCCTTCTGCGCCCAACCGGTCATGGGGCCTCCCATGACGACCTTACCGGGCGTACCGGCAAAGCCACCGCATTGGTCGATCACATGCGAGATCGGGGTCCCCACCTTGACGAGCACGTTCTTCGGCTCCTTGATGCCTCCGCCGGTCACTGTGATAACCCTGTCGATAACCGGCTTGCCCGTAGACGCGGCATCATGCAGCGCAACCGCAGTCTGCACGTTCTGCACGAGGACTCCGACTTCGCTGGGAAGCTTCCCCGGCGGCACCCTGCGGCCGGTCACAGCGTCTATCAACATCTTCTCGGCGCCCTCGGGGTATTTGACCTCGAGCAGAACCACTTCGATCGACGAATCGCCTCCGAGCTTTGTAGTGAGCGCGTCGGCCGCATCCATCTTGTTCGCCTCTACTCCGATTATGCCCTTGTCGGCGCCAACCGCGCGCATCATCAGCTTCAGGCCGCTGATGAGGTCGTCGGCCCTCTCGAGCATCAGGCGATGGTCGCAGGTCAGGAACGGCTCACACTCGCAGCCGTTTATTATCACCGTGTCGATCCGCTTGTCTGCGGGCGGCGATAACTTCACGAATGTCGGGAAAGCCGCCCCTCCGAGTCCCACGAGGCCCGCTTCCTTCGCGACGTCCCTGATCTGCTCCGCGCTCAAGCTGCCCGTATCCTTCTTCTCGGCCCACTTGGGCGGCTGGCTGGGGTCGACCTTTATCACCACCGACTGCACCTGGGCGCCGGTGAAGTCGGGGCGTCCCTCTATCGCCTTCACCGTGCCGGATACGCTCGCGTGCACGGGCGCGGAGATAAAAGCCTCGCTCGAGCCGATCTTCTGGCCTGCATCAACCCTGTCCCCGACATTCACCGTAGGGCTGTTGTGAGCACCCACATGCTGCTGCATGGGTATCACCACCTCAGCCGGGAGGGAGATGTCCTCAGTCGATTTGGCGGCGGTAGCCTCCTTCTGGTAAGGGGGGTGTATGCCGCCCCGGAATGTCTTGAGCTCCACCAATGTCCCTCCTCTCCTATTCCTCGAGCTTGTGCTCTTCTTCGAGGCCGCGGTTTCTCGCGTTGATGACCCCGTTGACGACAAGGGCCAGCAGCAGTCCGCCCGCGGCGAAGGCACCGTACGGATTTGTCAGAGCCTTCCAGGCCGTGACTCCAATCGGTATTGAAGGATCGCCGGGCAGGCTGTACGTGGAGGTCTCGGCGGTCAATATGTACATGTACCCCAATCCGCCGAGCTCGGACTGCCCGTAGATATGGGCGTTCTCGTATCCGTCACTCCTCAGTTGTGCCACGCGCTTCTCGGCCTTCAGGATCAACTCGGCCCGGTCACCGAACGAGAGGGTCCCCGGCGCGCAGGCCTTCACGCAGGCCGGGATGTCATACCCTTTGACGCCTCCGGTCACCCGGTCAAAGCACATCGTGCATCGATAGATACCCTTCTTCTTCTCGTTGTAGCCGGGGACGTCGAACGGGCAGGCTACCCTGCAGTAGTTGCACCCGATGCACTTGTCGGCATCCGTCGCCACACTCTTCAACACGGAGCCGTCCCAGAGCTTGAACTCCCGATGGGTCGTTGCGTTCGGGGGGCAGGCCTCCACGCAGGCAGCGTCTTCGCAGTGCATGCACTGGTGTTTGGTAAAAAGCCAGCTCATCTTTCCGTCTTTGTAATACTCGTTGAAGAGTATCCGCATCCAGGTCTTGGAGCTCAGCGTTGGCGGGTTCTCGTAAGAGCCGCGGTTCGTCGTCTTCTCGGCCGAGTTCTGGTTCCACTGCTTGCAGGCGACCTGGCACGCGCGGCAAGCGGTGCACTTGGTCGTGTCAACCAGTATTGCCTTCTCCTTAGCCATGCCACATCACCTCCTAAGCTTTCTCGACATCGACAAGGAACGCTTTGGATTCGGGTATCGTCGTGTTGGCGTCTCCTACGTTCGGGGTCAGGACGTTGGCGGCGTAGCTGATGTCCTTGGGTCCGCCGGTGCAGTAGCCTTTGTAGCCGAAGTGGTAAGGCATGTTCACCACGTCGGTGTCCCTGCCGTTCACCTTTAATACCTGGATACGGTCGGTCACCATCGCGACCGCCTGGGTCTCGCCCCTGATGCTCTTCACCTTGACCCAGTCGCCGTTCTTGATTCCCTTACGCCTGGCGAGGTCCTTGGACATCTCCACGAACATGTTAGGCTGCATCTCGACCAGCCACGGCATGTTGCGCGTCATGGTGCCGGACTGGAAGTGCTCGGTCACACGCGAGGTAGAGGCTATTATCGGGTAATGGGGATCACCGACCTCGGCCAGCTTGTCCATGTCGGACTCCTTGAAGACCTTGGCCATCGGGTCGTTCTGGCTGCCGTTCATCTCGTTCTTGAACGGCGTTTCGATCGGCTCGTAGTGCTCGGGGAACGGACCGTCCACCAGCGCGGTCAGGCAGAAGAGCTGTCCCATCCCGAAGTTGATCATGAGGAACGGGTTCGCGGCCGACACGTCCGGCGGCACAGGGGGGTTCCCCGGCAGGGCCGAATCGGTGGCCTTGAAGTCGGGCACATCGACCAGGTCCCACTTCGTCCCCGTCCACTGAACCAGCTTCTTCTCGGGGTTCCAGGGCTGACCCGCCGGGTCCGCGCTGCAGCGGTTGTAGAGAATGCGGCGGTTGACCGGCCAGCACCACCCCCAACCCGGGTAGATGGCCACGCCGCCCTTGTCCTCGTTGTTGGTCCGCTTGGCGAGGTTGCCCTTGGTCTTGGCGAAGCTCGCCTTCGCCGCAGTAGCTTTCGTGGGGTCCGCGTCGGTCACGCCCGGGTAACCCGACTCATCCGGGTATACACCGGAGAATATCCAGTTGCCGCACGCGGTAGAGCCGTCGTCCTTCAGTACGGTGAAGTTCTTGAGCCTCTTCTTGTCCGCCCATGTGTAGCCGTTCAGCTCCGCGAGCACGTCCTCGGCTTTGACCTTCTCGCCGTACGGCCAGTAGAGGTTGAGCACCGCGTCGCGGCTGGGGGCCTTGGTGTCGGCCTTATAGAGCTCCTTGAGCTTCGCGACCAGCAGGCTCATCATATCCATGTCCTGCTTCACGAGCTCGCCGGGCTTGTGGGCTTCATAGAACCACTGCACAACGCGGCCCGTGTTAGTGAAGCTCCCCTCGTACTCTGTGTTGGAGGCCGCGGGCAGCAGGAACACCTCGGTCTTTATCTTGCCAGGGTCCGCGCCGGGGCGGTCCCAGAAGTTCGGCGTCTCCGTGTCGAATATCTCTGAGCAGACCATCCAGTCGAGCTTCTCCATCGCCGCGCATTCCATGTTGGCGTTGGGTCCCCCGACGGACGGGTTCTGGCCTATGACGAACAGGCCCTTCACAGTCCCCTGGTACATAGCCTCGAACAGCGCGATGTGGGTGTAGTTGACGCCATTCTTTACGCGGGGGAACCACTTGTAGCCATACTCGTTCTCCTTGGTGGCTGCGTCCCCGTACATCGCCTTCCAGAAGCTGACCACGAACTTGGGCGTGTTGCTCCAGTACGCCGAGCCGACCGCCTTGAGCCTCGCGTCGATGTAAGACTGAAGGGTCGGGTTCTTGGCGCTGTTCGGCATGGGGTTGTAGCCGGGGAAGATGTGGCAGAGAAGCGCCATGTCCGTGGAGCCCTGGACGTTGGCACATCCCCTGAGCGCGTCGACCCCACCGCCCGGGATGCCCACGTTCCCGAGGATGAGCTGGAGTACGGCGAAAGTGCGGATGTTCTGCGTACCGTAGGTGTGCTGGGTCAGTCCCATCGCGTACATGAGAACACCGCTCTTGCCCTTCTCGTACGTCGAGCAGAAGGTCTTGGCGATCTCCTCGAACTTGGCCCTGGGGATTCCGCACACCTGCTCGACCTTCTCGGGCGTGTACCTCTCGTAGTGCTTGACCATCTGGTTCCACACGCACTGCGGGTCCGTGAGTGTCGGGTCCTTCAGGGGCTTGCCGTCGGGGCCCAGCTGGAACGACCACGTAGCGGTGTCGTAGCTCTTCTTCTTCTTTCCGGTCTTGGGGTCGGTCGTCTCCTTGAAGCCGCTGTACAGCCCTGTCTTCTGGTCGAAGGAGAAACCGGGGTTGACCAGGAACGTGGCGTTGGTGTACGTCTTCACGTAGTCCCAGTTGACCATGTCGTTCTTTATCGCGTAGTTGATGAGCGCGCCGAAGAACACTATGTCAGTTCCGGGCCTCGTCTGCGCGAAGATATTGGCTTTGGAAGCCGTGCGGGTGAACCTCGGGTCCACCACGATTAGCTTCGCGGGGTTCTTATCCCTGTTGAGCGCCTGCTCGACCCACTTGAACGTGATCGGGTGGTTCTCCGCGGCGTTCGAGCCGCATACCATGAAGCAGTCGCTCATCTTGAGATCCTGCACCTGGTTGGTCATTGCGCCCCGCCCGTACGATGCCGCCAAACTGGCGACAGTGGTGGAGTGTCACAAACGGGCGTGGTGCTCTATGTACACCACGCCTAGGGAGCGCATGAACTTCTGGTACAGGTAGGAGCCCTCGTTGGAGAGCTCCGCGCTGCCGAGGGCACCGATGGCCTCCGTGCGCAGCGCAGGCACCTTGCCGCCCGTCGGGTTTCCGGCGGCGTCGAGGGCGTCGTCCTCCGCTATCCAGTTCGCATCCCGGGTCTCCTTTATCCTGTTGGCTATCTTGTCGATAGCCTCGTCCCAGGAGATTTCCTTCCAGGACGAGCTGTTCGGAGCGCGGTAGAGTGGCTTGGTCAGCCTCTCCTTGTTGGGCTTTCCGTCTATGTAGGTTTTCTGGCTTATGGCCGCACCCTTGCTGCACAGTGTACCGAAGTTGATGGCGCAGTCCGGGTTACCCTCGACGTTGACGATTTGACCGTGCTCTCCCGTTTCGTTGCTGACAAGAGTGCCGCACCCGACTGCACAGAACGAGCAGACGCCGTTAGTCTCCTTCGCCTTCGTGATTCGTAGCGGCTCCGTACCCGCAAGCGCGGGCATCGTGAAACCGAGTTTTGCAATCGCTGCGGTTCCCAATCCTGCGCCGGAGAGCTTAATGAAGTCTCGACGTGTGAGTTCCATATACCCCCCTCACTTTCTACCTTGGCTTTCCATTGATTGTCTGGCAATCAACGCGCTCAGACCCCGGCGAGAAACCGATCCACCTCCCTCAAAGCTTGAGCCGATTATCGGGTCAAACGCAATCAAGTCCGCCGCTAAAGGCGCGATCCCGCGGGCCTGAGGCCCTCCTTGGCCGCAACCTTGTCAAGCCGAATCGTCGCTATGTCTTCGAGGGGCAGTACCGCATCAAGGTCACTGTCCCTCATATCGACCGTCTTTACGTAAGAGCGACACGCGGAGCAGTACTGCACACGATGACTCCTGTCATCGCCCACATAGAGATACTCGAGCGATCCCTGCTCTCCCTCATCACAGAACGGGCATCGCGCCCGCTGCACGTTCCATCGCGTGTGGCAGAGGGCACACTCCAGGAGCCATAGCCCGTCCTCCTTGCGGAACACTCCCATGAGCGGACGCGTCCCGCATACTGGGCAGGCGCCCCGCTGCCACAAAGACTGCTCTATCAAAGATTCGTGCATTCTACCACACTTCATATAAGACGGCGCAAGTGCTTCCCAGGTAATATTTGAGACCAGCTTTATGTCCTCAGAGCTCTCCCATGCGACCCCTATTTCGAGCTCCTCGCCGGCGATGACAAGGTCCCGGGTCACGGGGACGTTCCCGGGCTCCAGGCCCTCCCACTTCTCGATCTCGACGCGGTGCGGAAACCCCTCCGGACTCTTCTCATCCACGATGCGCGCGATGTCGAAAACGAGCGCTCGGAAGCGTTCGGCGTCGATATCGAGTTCGTACGGGTCTATGAGAGGGGTTCCCTCGCTGAGCTTAGCCTCAGCCATCTTCGCGTCGAGGGAAACGTCGCATGTCACCTTTCCGAGAGTCTCCTGCTGGAGCTCCATGATCGCTCCGTACATCTCGATGACGTCAGTCATTTCCGGGTACATTTCTACATACCTTTTAACCGCGCGGCGCACACCTTGCACACCCAGTTCCTCGCTCTCAATGACTATTGACACTGTCTACTCCTTCCGCTGTCTGTTCATCCGACCGCCTCCCCGACCGCCGCGCGTCTCTTACGCCGTCTAAAAGTGAGTTTGGCGAGCAATATGGATAATTCGTAGAGGACAATCATCGGAATCGCCACCAAAAACATGGTTACAGGGTTCCAGTCGGGCGTGATGATGGCGGCGAAGAGGAGGATTATCAGGTAGGCCCACCTCCACTGTTTCCTCAACTGCTGGGGCGTCAGCACGCCGAGCGCGACCAGCATCCAGATGAACATCGGCATCTCGAACGCGACACCGAACCCCAGCAAGAACCAGCCCGCGAAGCTCACGTACTCACTCGCCGAAAGGACCGGTACCATCTGCCCGCCGGCGATGCCCAGCAGCCACCTTATGCCCACGGGCATGATGTAGTAGTAGCCGAAGACAACCCCTACCCCGAAGAACGCTACTATCATGCTCATGACGATGAGGGCGTAGCTTCTCTCTTTTCTCTTGAGCGCGGGTGAGAGAAAAGCCATGAGCTCGTAGAGTATCACCGGCAGCGCAAGAATCACGCCCCCGAAAAGGGCGAGCTTGAACCTGACAAGAAACGGCTCCATCGGCTTCAAGTAGTGGAGGACGATGTTGCCGGCGGGCCGTTCGAGTATGTGGAGTATGTCCCAGGCAAAGAGCCAGCAGACTCCTACCGCAGCCACGAGGGCGACGACGCAGACTATTATCCGGCGCCTGAGCTCCTCCAGGTGGTGGAGGTAGGTCATACGCGGGCTTTTGCCAAGGCTCAAGCACCCACTTCGGTACTATTTCTTTTCCTCTTCACCCGTGACTGTCTCCTCAAGGCTTTTCTTCACTTCATCCTGCACCTTGTCGGTAGACTCACGGAAAGCCCTGAGCGCCTGGCCTATCGACTGCCCTATCTTGGGCAGGCGGGAGGGTCCGAAGATTATGAGCGCGATGACCAGGATGATTATGAGTTCTGTCGGTCCGAGTCCGAAAGGCATCGCAAAACCCCTTGCTGAAAACTTCCTTTCCTGAAAATCCAATTGAATGTAGCAGTCACCTGCTGCGGTGTCAACTAGGCGCCGCGGTAGACGAAATCCGACAGTTGCTTCAGGTTCCGGCACTCATGTACACCGTAGACGTGGTCCATGTACTCGTTCATCACGCTGTCACCGGTGTCCCAGCGGTCCCTCGGCTCCGGGTTCAACCAGTAGACTCTTTTTACTATCTCGCGCAGGCTCTCGAGCGCCCACGCGCGAGGGTCCAGGTTGTTGTTCCTCGCGTCGCTCAAGACGAGAATGCTCGATTTGGGAGACAGCTCTTCGTGGAACTCCTGATAGAAGAGCTCAAGCGCCCTGCCCACGTCGCTGTGACCGTCCCCGTCGACGACCATCGCTTCCCTGTACACATGCTCTATCGCCTCGTCCACCTCGTAGCTGTTGAAGTAGTCCGTTACCTCGTCGACCCGGTCGATGAACGCGAAGCTCCGCACCGAACGGAACTGCTGATGCAGGCTGTACACCAGTTGCAGAGTGAACGTGCTGAACGTCCGCACCGACCCCGATATGTCGCAGAGGATGAAAAGCTCGGGTCTTGACGGGACCTTCCTCCGGTACTTGACGTCGAAAGGCACGCCGCCGTACGAGAGGCTGTGCCTCAGCGTGTTGCGGATATCCACCCGCCCGGACCTGCCCAGGCTGTGCTTCCTGGCAAGGCGAGCGGCAAGCCTTCGCGCAAGCGCCGGTAGTACTCTCCTCATCTCCCCCACCTGTCCCAGTGTCGCCCCTGTGAAGTCGATCTCCTCGGGTCTGGGCGGAAGCCTCCTTTTCCTTTCCTCCCGTCGGTCCCCGCGCGCGGCAGCGAGTCTGCGTCTTATCTCGCGCTCGAGAGCTTCGCGGAACCTCTCCAGGC
>JAENXM010000157.1 GCA_016649525.1 Actinomycetota bacterium | reverse complement strand
CATACTTACACTGTCCTCAGGGAGGAATACGTGAAGGCTATTGACATCGAGGTCTTTCACATCGCGGAGGTCGCCTCGCTCCTCATCGGCGAGGGCAAACTCGAGCCGAAGAAGAAGGTCGCCCTGAAGGCAGTATACCACGACCCGTGCCGCCTCGGCAGGCGGTTCGGGGTCTTTGACGAACCCCGCAGGGTCCTTGCCGCCATACCCGGACTCGATCTCGTAGAGTTCCCGCGCTCGCGCAAGAACTCACTCTGCTGCGGCGGCGGCGGTAGCGTCTTTTTCTTCGAGCCGGAATACGCAGGGTGGGTCACCAATGAGAGGCTGACGGAGGCCGAATACGCGGGGGCGGATGCCGTCGTCACAGCTTGCCCCATCTGCGTAAGGCTTTTCGAAGACGCCATCAAGGAGAAGAAACTGAAGATTAAGGTGTTCGACCTGGCGGAAATACTCGATAAGTCGCTTTAAGCGGGAGGAAGCATGGCAAAGAGCAAGGTTCAACAAGAGATAAAGAAGAGGCGGGTGGTAAAAAGGCCGCTCGTCATGGAGAAGGACCCGGTCCACAACCGCAGGGAAAGCCTCGAAAAGGCGCTCGCCGACCTCCAGGAAGTGCTCGGCGAGGAGTGGGCCACCGATGCCCCATCAATACTCTGCGGCTACGCGCGCGACCAGAGCTTTGTCCCGGCCTCGTACCCGCACATAGTCTGTCTTCCCGCGAGCACCGAGGAGGTACAGGCCGTCTACCGAATCGCGAATGAGTACCTGATAGACGTGATGCCTTATGGAACCGGCCTTTCTACCGTGGGCCTGACCCTCCCGCCCTACGGCGGCATAGTCTGCGACCTGCGTCGGATGGACCGCATAGTCGAGATAGACGGCGAAAACATGTTCGCGGTGATAGAGCCGGGCGTGAACTACATGATGCTGCAGACCGCCGCGCAGCAGGTGAACTGCCGGTTACTCAACCCATCGACGAGCGCCACGGCCGGAGTCATCAGCAACCACCTTTTCTGCAACATAAACTTGATGGCGTCCAAGTACGGCTTCGGGATGGATAACATAATCGACGTGGAGATGGTACTGCCCACGGGGGAGATCCTGAAAACGGGCCCGGCCTCGTACGGGGCCATCAAGGGGCACGTGCAGGGTCCAGGACCGGACATCTCCACCATGTTCCGCTATGCGTTTGGAACGCTCGGTATCGTGACGAAGATGACCGTGAGGCTCTATCCGGAGCCGGAGTTCAATGAGTTTCTATTACCATGCCTCGAGGAGGACGACCTCGCACTCATGGCGCAGGCGCTTTATGAAGTGGCCCAGGACAACCTGCCGATCGAGCTCGCGCACATGATGAACTCCTTCTTCGGGATCTTCATAGGAGATACGAACCAGGAGGCGAGCAAGATAGCATCCTTGATGCCCAGACACACCCTGCTTGCTTTCTTCGGAGGAGAGACCGAACAGGAGGCGAAACTCAAGGCCGAGGTCACCCGCAGGATGCTGGAGGAGAACTTCCCCTCCTTCGATTTCCTCCCCATAGACGCGCTAATGGACCTCACCGAAGACAACGAGTTCGTTAACCTCGAGAAGTGGTCGAAGTTTTTCAACGTCACGGTACGGGTGATGAGGGTGCGCGGCTCGTTCATGATAGGGGCGCTGCTCGACAAGCTCGATAACATGGTGGGTATAGAGAAGATGATGAGGGAAGCATGCACCAACCAGGTCGGCACCACCGACGACCCGTTCGCGCCGGACGACGCCTCCACGTACCTGCAGCCGTACCACATGGGACGCTCGGCGTACATGGAGTACGACATGTACACAAACCAGAGCGACAAGGACGACCTGATAAGGATACTGATGGGCTACGTAAGGGCAACCGGAACGGCGATGGGCCAGGGGATGATATTCGCGGCGGGTGGCGGGGCGATGGAAAAGGGGATCCCCTTGATGGAGCTTGCCATGCTCGCGATGCGGCCGAGAATGATACAGATCATGGACGCCTTCACGAAGATGAAGATGGCACTCGACCCCAACAACATCTCGAACCGCCGCTGGGAATACGACACCCAGACGATGAAGAAGTTCTTCCTGTAGGTGTGGAGCATGAAGAAACTCCTGGTAGCCGCTGCCGCCTTTGCGGCTTTCTACTACGCCATAGGCCTCGACGAAGGGACGAAGAGACACATGAGGAAGAGACTCTCGGAGGCCCGGAAGATGCCGGGCCGCCTGATTACATAGCCTGTTTCCGATTTTTAGGCGGGCCTCTTAAAAGTTTTATTATTTAGGTCGGGCTCTCAGCCCGGTTCGTTAATCCCGGCCTGAGAGGCCGGGCTAAAGAATTGGTAGGTCCCGATAAAACCGTAGAGTGAAAAAAAGGGCGGTGTGGACAATGGCTGCAGAGGTGGTAGTGGTGGGGGCGGGCCTCGCCGGGCTTACCGCGGCCCTCAACCTCGCCCGGGACGGCAGAGGGGTGCGGGTCCTAGAAAAGTTCGACAAGGTCGGAGGGACGCCTCTCGCCCACCCGGCCGTTGACGTCACGCCGATGGAGACGGAGCCGCTTGGCCGTTTCATAGGCGTCGAACTCGGCGAGCCCGAGGTAACACCCAGCGGCACCTGGAACCACTACGCCTACGGCTACAAGGTCCCGATGGACCTCACCTTCGTCAACCTCAAGTGCGTGGAGAGGGGCTCGCGGAAGACCGCGCTCGACATGAAGCTCTACAACCTCTGCGCCGACGCGGGGGTGAAGTTCGAGTTCGGGAAACCGCTCGTCACGCAGGGGGATTTTGCGCAACTACCACCCGACTCCGTCATCGCGACCGGCCTCTACTTCGAGGCCTTCGAGGCCCTCAATATCCCCTACCAGACGTGCTTCGGGTACATAGGGCGCGGCAGGACCGACAGGGGGCCGCAGTGCGCGACCTGGTTCGCCGAGTACATCCTTGACTATGCGTACTACGGGTCGGCCAACGGCGTGGTGTTCTGCCTGTACTTCGCGCGGGAGCCTGTCCGCGAGAGCGAGTGGAAGAGGTTCACGGAGAAGCAGCTTGCCGGCCAGGAGGGCATGGTCTGCACCAGATGGGATTACCACGAGGGTCCGGCGCCGACCGCGGTCTACAATAACCCCCGCCTGTTCGCGGGCGACAAGATACTCGCCGGCACGTTGAGCGGAATGATGGATCCGTTCGCCCTCTTCGGCGTGCACGGCTCCCTCGTATCAGGGAAGATAGCCGCAATGGCCCACACGGACAAGGCAGAGGCTTACGCGCTCTTCAAGAAATACACCAGGTTCTTCAACCGAAACCTCTTCATCAAGAGGGTCTTCAACGGTATCCCGGACTGGCACAAGAAACGAAGGCTGGGCAAGGATATCCATTTCATGCAGAAGCACGCCGGATTGTTAAGGGGCAGTGCAACCTCGTTCTTCCAGTCCCTGCCCGGATATGGGCAACTGCCCTGACAGCGCAAAACGGGAGTTCCGATGTCTGAAGTGACCATAGTGGGAGCAGGACTGTCCGGGCTGGTGGCGGCGATCAACCTGGCAAGGGACGGCCACCGGGTGACAGTCCTCGAGCGCGAGAAGCGCATCGGGGGAATGCCGGAGTTCCGCCCGGACCCGGCCGGGAGCCCGTTCGACCTCGAGAGGATAAAGGACTATTCGGGCGTCGACATCTCGCCGGCCGTCAGGGTCATCGAAGAGGCTCGTATGTGGGCGTGGGGGAAGTGTTTCGAGATGCCCCTGAGAAGCACGGTTACGATGTACATGGTGGAGAGGGGCTCACGCGAGAAGTCCATCGACAGCCTTCTTCTCAATGAAGCCCTGTCCGCCGGGGCCAGGGTGGAATTCGGAAGGCCGGTACTAACGCAGGGCGATTACGCCAGGCTGCCGCCCGATACCATAGTGGCGACGGGCCTCAAGATAGAGCCCTATGAGGCGCTCAACATCCCCTACACCCCGCTGTACGGCTACTTCGCCAAGGGAACCGTCGAGCACGACCGGACCACCGTGGCCCTCTACATAGACGATTTCACCAGGGATTACGCGTTCGCATGCACGATAAACGGTGTCTCCTTCGCGCTCCTCTTCCAGAGGGACATCCCGCTCAGCCGAGAGGGCAGAGCGAAATTCGTCTCTCTTGTTGCGGAGGGCGAAGGGATAGAGTTCGAGCGGTGGAACAACCTGCTTGGCGGTGCCTGTCCGGTCGGTTCCATCCACAACCCCAGGCTCTTCCACGGCAATAAAATATTGGCCGGCACGCTGGCCGGGGTTATGGACCCGTTCCTCTTCTTCGGGATGCTGGGGGCGCTCGTCTCAGGACGCATTGCCGCCAGGGCGATCGAGGACAAGGCCGAGGCATTGCTCGAGTTCAAGAAGGCCGTGCGAACCTTCTATCCTACTTTCCTGATGAAAAAGACCTGGAACGTGCTTCCAGACCTTGTGAAGCGGCCTGTAGTTAGAACCGGGCTTACCATCTTGCCGGCAATCGAGAACCTGGCGGCCGCCCGCTTCGCGCGCAACGTACCCGGCTGGCGCCTGCTCGAGAAAGGGGTCAGGTCTTGATT
>JAENXM010000107.1 GCA_016649525.1 Actinomycetota bacterium | reverse complement strand
CCGTTCGACATGGCAGCCGTAAGGAATTCCTCGTTTTTGTTCAGTGCGCCGGCAACGACTTCTCCGTCGACGTAGCTCAACATGTCGGCGAGCCACTCGGGGTTCTCGTTGACCGCGATCGCCGTTCCCTTCGGGTCGGAGTACTTCATCACCTCGACGAGGAACTCGGGATTGTCCTCTATCGCCCGGCCGACCGCCTTGGGGTCGTCGAGAGAGTTCAGCATCGCGGATGTTCCCTTCGGGTCACCACTCATCTTCCCGATCAGGGGCGCGAGGGGGCTGTGGCTAGGTATGAATCCCACAGCGAGGATGATCGCTGAGCCGACCAGCAGGACTATCACAACTATGTTTACTGCTGTCTGGAGACTCCTGTTATAGAGCATGCTCTCGTCTCCTGGCCTCTATAGCCTTACCCTCCTACCAAGGAGCGAAGGTATTCGTATCACTGTTCCAACCGTACGGCACCGTAGCTGTTTCACTGACTCGAGCGTCAGAGTAAGTGCTCCACCCCTCGATGTTCAATGTGACATCGGCTTCCTGAGGCGGGATTGGTATTGGTATTCCCATCTTCACCGGATCGAGCTTCAAGTGCGCGATCAACTGCGTCAACCCAAATCCATATGTCCGCGGCATTGATTTCACAAGCTCGACAACGGTCTCGGGCGTAAGGCCCACATTCTTGTTGAGTAGATTGGTGAGGAAATCCCCGCTGTTCATCAGTCCATATACAGTACTGGATGCACTGGTACTCCCGGACATATCTGAGAGGAAAGACGCCATCCTGGCATCACCGAGCAACTTGGTTATCACCGATGGGTCCAATCCGCCGGGCTGAACCATCGCAGTCATGGCGTTGGGATTGGCGCTCGCCGCGCGTCCCACGACTTCGGGGCTCAACATGCTCACAAGCTGGGATATGAAACCCGGGTGATTGTTTATTATGTACGCCGTATCCTTTGGATCAGAGTACTTCATCGTATTCGCAAGGAAAGCTGGATTCATGTTGATTGCGTTCGCAATCGACCTTACCGCATCCGGATTACCCGCGATATCGGTCAACAGATTCGATATCTGACCCGGGTTGTTGTTTATCACTCCGGCAATGCTCGACGGCGACAGGTTCTGTATGAGCTTGCTCGAGAAGTTACTCGTATCGGTGTTGGAGGACCAGGAGCTCCAGTGGACGCTCTCCTGGCTCATGTTCGCGAGCACGCCCGTCAAGAACGTCTGGTTGGGATCGAAGACATACTCCGCATTCTTCACAGCGTTCGCGATAGCCGCCTTGCCGGTGGTATCTATGCTGTTCAAGAAATTGCTGACGAAGGCGCCGTTGTTGTTGATAGCCAGCGCTGTGCCACGCGGGTCGAGGCGGTTTGAAAGGTCATTTATAAAATCCTTGTTGCTCTCTATAACATCCGCGATCACGCCTTCGGCGCCGATGTTATGCAGCGCGCCAAGAAGGTCGCTCGTGGTCATGGGATTGGCGTTCATCGCGTTGGCAAGTACCGATGTGTTCAGGTTCTTTACAAGGTTCTTGACAAACTCGCCGTTACCGTTGACCACGCCGGCGATAACTTCGGGCTTAAGATACTCCAACATCTTGGAGGAGGAATCGGGGCTCGCGTTCAAGGCGGCAGCGATAGCCGCCGGGTCCAGCTTGCTCACCAGCACCGAAAGCCAGCCACCTGAAGCGTTGATGCTCCCGGCAGTCCTGTCCGGAGACATCGCACTCTGAAGCGCGGCAAGCCAGTCCACGTTTTCATTCACGATGCCCGCAACCACCTGGGGGTTGAGATGCGCAAGCATGCCGACGGTCATCGTGTTGCTCGCGTTCATGGCATTTGCGATGGTTACGGGGTTGAGGCAGGAAATGACCCTGTTCAAGAACTGCTCGTTCTCGAGGATCTTCACCATCAGGGTCGGGTCAGAGTTGTTGCTCATGGCCACGATGAAGTCTGTGTTGTTGTTCAGAACCCCCGCGATAACCGCGGGATCCAGCGCGTTTATGAAATTGGAGGCGAACCCTCCGAGCTGGTTCACGAGACCTCCGATCGAAGCCGGTGACAGCTTTGCCGCCAGCTTGTCGGCGGAGGACTGGCTGCTCGCGACGGCGTTGAGGAACGCCGGGGACAGGCGATCCAGAACACCCGTAAGAAGCCCGGCACTATTGTTCAGGATATCGGCTATCAAAACGGGATCGAGCCGGTTCATCAGGTCGGCGGTCATCTGCGGGTTCTGGCTCGAGGCCCTCGCGATGATCTCCGGATTCAACCTGCCCAGAAGCCGGGTGATGAAAGGTCCGTTCGAGTTTACGATGCTTGCCAGGACCGCGAAGTTCATGTAGCTGAGCATCTGCGAGCTCGTCCCGGAGTTGGCGTTCATGGCGTTCGCGACCACATCAGGGGACAGGCTGCCCATAAACTCGGTAAGGAATGCCTCGTTCGCGCTCACGGCATCGGCCAGAACCTTGGGTTCTATTAGGCTTGTTACCTGGTTAGAGAACTCGGTGTTGCTCGCCGTACTGGTCGCCATCTTCTTCGGGTCGAGCTCACCGATCAGGTCCTTGAGGAAATCGCCGTTCTTGTTGAGTATCCCGGCTATAACATCGGGGTCTGTGTAGTTCAAAAGCTCCGTAACGAACTCGATATTCTCGTTCACGCTCGAGCTCATAGCTGTCGGATCAAGATAGCTGATCAGTTCAGAAATCCACTTGCCGTTGTTGTTGACAGCCTCGGCAACAAGCTTGGGGGCGAGCACCTTCATCATCTCGGACGTCTGTTCTGGGTTCTGGTTCATCGCCCTTGCCAGGATCTTCGGGTCAAGGGTGGAAAGAACGCCGGAGAGGAATCCCTTCTGGCTGACGATCTTGGCCATCAGTACACTTGTAGGACTCTTTACAGGGAGCGCCATTGTCGACCCGACCAGCAGGGCAACGACAATCAACGCGATTACCGCCACGTTCACGACTCCCTGCACGCCTTTAGACAGCAGCATCTTCCCTGTGCCTCCGTCCTGTACTTCTACCAACCCGGGGGCTCGACAGTCGTCGAGTACTTACCGAGCCAGATCCAGGCCTCTGCCGTCGAACCTGCAAAAGGATTCGTCTCCACGCCCCCTACCATCATGCTATCGCCTACCTCGTTGGCATTCACCCAGTAATCAACATTACCCAATATCGGAACCCAGACTGTCAGTTTAATAACCGCGTTGACCCTGATGCCGAGGTACCTGCCTATATGGTTCTCACCCTGTCTCATGCCAGCTGTAAGCGGGCCGGATTTCCCCATTAAATCCTTGACAAGACCTATATGGCTGTTTAAAGCACCGGAGACGACAGCCGGGTCGAGGCTGGCTAGCAGTCTACCCGTCGTCTCGGGATGTGTATTGATGGCGCTTGCTAGCACACTCGGATTCAGTTCGTCCAGCAGGCTCAGGATGAATTCCTGCGCGTTTGCGTCAGTGTTTATCAAATCTATCATGGGTTTCAGGTCGCTGCCCGCCATGAAGTCGGAAAGGAACTTGGGGTTGGAGTTGACCGCATCGGCAATCGCCCGTGTTGCATCCGGTGTACTCTCAAGCTGCTGCAGCAACCGATTAATTAGGCCCTGCTGGGCTGCATGCAAAACAGGATCCCGGGCCTGCTGCTGAATCTGTTCCGCGGTTATACTCCCGATCAACGTCCGCAGGAAGCTCTGGCCTTCGGCCGACCCGAGCGCGGCACTTATCGTGCCTGCGGGAAGGTTACCCACCAGGTTGCTCACGAAATCGTAGTTCACCGCTTTGGCGATATTGGCTATGTTGTCCTCCGTCATGCTGGCATAGAGAGACCTCATGAATGTCGCATTTGCCTCGTCGGCCTTTGCTATGACCTTCGGGTCGAGATTGCTGAGAAGCTCTGTGAGGAACCTCTCGTTGGAGTTGAGAATCTGAGCAACAGCCGTAGGTGACAGATAAGTCAACATGTTCGAAGTCATTTCCGGGTTCGCGTTCATGACCGCCGCAAGCACACTCATGTCGAGCGCGTTAAGGATCTCCCTGACTTTTACGCCCTGAGAGCTGAGCAGGGCATTGATGATGTTGGCGGTATCCTGCGGGTTACCCTTGCGCATGGTCGCGGCAAGGAAGTTCTGGTTGCCGTTCAATAACCCGGCGATAACCTTGGCGTCGAGCTTCCCGATAAGGGAAGTGATGAAAGCACCGTTCTCATTCAGTATCCTGGCAGAGACCTCGGGGTTTGTCTGCGCCATCATCTTTTTGAGAAACTCGCCGCTGTCGTTCACTATGCCCGCCAGCACATCGGGGTTGAGGGCCTGGAGCATCTTCTGTGCCGTATCGGGTGCCGACTCCATTGCCGCCGCCAGCACCTTCGGGTTTATCTGTGGGATCAGCGCGTTTATGAACGCCTGGTTCTCGTTAATCATCTTGGCGGTACCCGCCGGATCACCGGCCGACATCAGCCTTGTCAGGAGAGTCTGGTTGTTTGCAATAGACGAGATCAGCTCAGACGATATTCCGGTGACCACCTTCTCCATGAAGTCCGCGCTGTTACCTGTCGACCCGCTCATCTGCTCCAGGTCCATGTTGGCGACCAGGCCGGCCAGGAAAGCGCCGTTCGCGTTCAACGCACCGGCGATGGCGACAGGATTGATCGCGCCAATGACCCTCTGCATGAAACCCTGGTTGTTGAGTATGTCGGCCATCACTCCCGGGTCTGAATTCGCCGACATCCTCTTTACCACATTTGAGTTGGCATTGAGGATGTTCGCGATGACGTTTACGTCCAGGCGACCGATGAGTCTCGATATGAAAGGACCATTGCCGTTTATGGCAATAGCCATGGCCGATGGGTCCGAGTTGTTCATAGAGGCCATCAGGAAATCCTCGTTAGCGTTTATGGCTCCCGCGAGCACGCCGGGATCGAACCTGCTCACAAGCAGTGAAATGAACGGGGCGTTCTGGTTAACGATGAGAGCATTGTTCTTCGGATCCGAGTACCGCATGTAAGCGGTCAGGAAAGGCTCGTTGTTGTTGACGATGTCGGCGATAACAACAGGAGACAGACAGCTTATGAGGTTCGTTATGAAAGCTCCGTTCTGGTTGACGATGTAGGCTATGATCTGCGGGTCCAGGTATTTCATCAGGTCGTTCGAGGTCTCGGTGTTCGCGCTTATTACCCTTGCGAGCATGGCCGGGTTCAGATGCGCGACAATATCCGCAAACAGTTTGCCGTTCTCGTTTATCGGAACCGCCACCGCCTCCGGGTCGAGCATTCCCATCATCTTGGCACTGCTCTCCGGGTTCTTGTTCATGGCGTCGGCCACCACGTCGGGAGGAAGTGCCGCGATTATCTCGGACAAAAACTGGGGGTTCTCGTTAATCGCCTTGGCGGTGGCCTCGGAATTGGACTCTTTCATGATGCCTTCGAGTATGTAGCGGTGGTTCGCTATCTCTCCGGCGATCTTCCCCAAAGGAGTCCGAGCCGGGAGGACCATCATGCCGCCGATGATAAGGCCAACGAGGATTCCAATGATTACCACAACGTTGACGACGGACTGCACCCTCGGACCAAGGACGAACCCGCCCATCTATTTTGGTCCCTGCGGTGGCGGCGGTGGTGTCGGTCCAGACGCGCCGCCTGCGCCGGGAGGACCTGTAGCACTAGAAGCGAGGGCTTTCTCTTTGATGTCCCGCCGGGCGTCTGCCGGTATGGCCGGGTGCTTTACGGAGTCTACTCTCATTGCCGTCGTGAGAATGGGCTCCAGTTCTTCCCTTACGTCCCCATGCTCCTCGAGCACTGTATCGAGTTTGCCCGCGTCTTTTCGGACAATCGTCAGAAGCCTATCGGCCAGGTTCGCCAATGGGTCTTCGACCAAACTAACCACCCCCGGCTTATGCACGCAACTTATCCTATCGGATCCCCCGCTATTATAAACGTAGCCCGCCCTGTAAAGTTACGGGCGCGAAAAAAAATGTCGACCACCTTTACCGCTCCAGATAATCGGTCCCGCTCGAGTCACTCAGAATCTTGTTCAGAGCGAGCAGTCCCCTCCTCTGCGCCGATTTCACAGCGCCCACTGATATCCCCATTAT
>JAENXM010000235.1 GCA_016649525.1 Actinomycetota bacterium | reverse complement strand
TGGAAGCGGTCGGCATCGACCGCGCGTACGTATTGGGTGTCTCAATGGGGGGGATGATAGCGCAGGAGCTTGCGCTGAACTACCCGGCAAAGGTTGACAAGCTGGTGCTATGCGCCACCTTCTGCGGGGGGGAGGAGTCGGTTCTCGCGACTCCCGAGGTGATGGCGAAACTCGTGGACCGCTCGGGGACCGACGAGGAGCGGGTGAGACGCACGCTCACACTGCTCTTCGCGGAAGACTGGTTGAAGGAACACGAGGAGCACTTCGATGAGTTCTTCGCACGCTACATGAGAGCCCCCACCACGGACGAGAACGCGCTCCGCCAGTTCATGGCCACCACCACGTTCAGTACCCACGACCGCCTCCCGCTCATCGACAAGCCGACGCTGGTGGCCTGCGGGGCTGAGGACATCCTGATGCCGCCGGAGAACTCGAGGATACTCGCCGACATAATCCCCGGGGCTGAGCTCATCGCGTATGAGGGCGCCGGCCACGGATACATAAACCAGTGCCGGGAGGAGTTTACCGACGCTCTGGTCGGTTTTCTGGGCTAGGTGCGCGGTCCTGGCGTGGCTATCATCCAGTCATCGATCTTCTTAAAGCCAATCTTTTGATACAGGCGGAGCGACGCCGGGTTTTCTCTTTCAACGCTGATGGCGACAAGGTCCACCTGTTCTAGAAGTTGGCGGCAGAGATCTCCCACGCAGGCTGTTGCGAAGCCGCGGCCGCGGAAGTCAGGCTCGGTATAGACGCCCCCTACATTCGCGCCCGTCCCCTCCGTCACTGTGGCCTCGGCCTTCGAGACGACTTCTCCATCGTGCTCGGCGACACTGGCGGTCCCGCTCCTCACCTGCCAGGAGAGAAGTTCGCGCAGAGAGCGCGCATCCATGCTGACCCGGCCGAACAGCTCTTCCTCGAGCCGGGTCTGCATCCTCACAAGTATATCGAGGTCCGACTCGCGCGAGGGCCTCGCGCATTCCGTGTCGATTCCTTCAGGAATAGACCCCTTCAACACCATCTGGTCCGTAAGGATCGAGTTGAAAGTCACGCCCAGTTTGCCGCGAAAGCCCTCCAGGAGTTTTCTAACAAACGAGACTCTGCTGTTGATAAAACTCGGCACCCTCCCCAGGCCCAGCACGTAGTCCGACATGCCTTCAATCGCATCATCGGAAACCGAGTACAAGAAGAGCGAGCCGAGATTGAAAAATGCGCCGACGGCCATGAGACCCGACTCGTCCCTGCGGCCGAAGTAGTCCCCGTGGAAAGGACTTTCTCCCCCGTCCATCCCGAACATCTGGATGTTATTGAGCATTATCAGGTTAAGCCCGGGGTGGCCGGAGAGGAACGACATGACCTCATCCCTGTCCCTGCTGTCGAGTCGAACGTATTTGTCGTTCAAGCCCCCTCCCCTGTTATTATCCGCCGTTTCTATGAGATTATAATGGCCATCATAAAAACAGTGGAGGTGAACGTGAAACGAGAGGAACCCAAGAGCGCTTTGAAGAGCGGGCTGGCAAAGGGCGCCGGCTTACTCGCACTCGGGGGTGCGGCTTATCTCGCCGGGCACGCCCGGAGCGTGAAGAACGGGCTCTCGGCCCCTTGCAAGCCCTATATATGGGACCCCGGCCGCGGACGCTCCGTGTTCCTGAAGGGAATCGACCTCGTCGACGTCAAGCGGGGGCTGGTCCAGCGCCAGAGAGGCGTCGTGTTCGAGGACGGCCAGATAACCGATGTTGTGCCCACACGCGACCTTGCGAAAATCAAGGCCGACCGCACGTTCGACTGCGAGGGCCTCTTCGTTATCCCGGGGCTTATCAACGCTCACTCCCATGTCCTCCTGCCAGGAACCGCGATGATAGGGCTTGATTCCCTCTTGTCGCTCAAGAGGCAGATGGTTCGGAACCTGGAGGAATGCCCCCTCCACGGCGTAACGACAGTAAGGGACGCGGCGACCCTGTCCCATTTGCTTAACGACATGTGTCGGAAGATAGAGGCACTGGAACTACTCGGTCCGCGCGTGCTCTCCTGCGGACCGGGCATCACCGTCAAAGGAGGCTATCCGGACTTCTCGCGGCCGCTCCCGGGGGGCCTGGCAAAGAAATACGGAAGCCTTACCATCTATGTCACCGGCCCGGACTCCGCGAGGCAGGCCGTGCGGACCGCCGTCGAAGATGAAGGAGCCCGCTTCATAAAGATTTTCTTTGATGAGCGCGCCCTGTCCTTCGGGCGGAAACCGCTCAACGTGATAGACGATGAATCCGTAAAGGCCCTCGTGGAGGAAGCGCACCGCGTGGGGAGGCGCGTGGCCGTCCACCAGACCCAGATGGTCGGTTTCCGCCGCGCGGTCAAGCTCGGGGTGGACGACTTCGAGCACATGCCTATCGACGGCCTGCTCACGGACAGGGACGTCGCGAACTTCATGAAAGGAGACCACCACGTTACACCGACCGCAAGCGTGGCCATGGCGCTCGGCTTCGCCCCGGAAGGGCATCCCGCGCGCTCCGACCCCGCCGTGGAGGCAATGCAGGCGCTGCGCGACCGCATGCTCAGGGAGATCGTGCCGTCTCTAGCCGAGGAGGCGATTCTGCGGGCGAACAAGAAGATGGCGGAGATGTATATGGAAGGCGACCTCTCGAAACAGCGCGGAGGGGCACTCGCCATGGACAATGAACTATTTCTCGAAACACTCCAGGGTATAATCCCGAACGTTACCAAGCTCCAAGAGGCCGGGGCCACCTTCTGTTGCGGCAACGACGGGGGGACTCCCCTCTCGTTCCCCGCAACCCTCTCGATCGAGATGGAGATAATGGAATGGCTCGGGTTCTCGAGGTCGGAAATCCTTAGGTCGGCCACCATAAACGGGGCCAGGCTCCTGGAACTCGAGAACGAGCTCGGCTCCATCGAGAAGGGGAAGCTCGCGGATATGGTCTTACTCTCGGCCGACCCCCTGAAGGACATAAGGGCGGTCGAGAGGATCGAGGCCGTCTTTCGCTCGGGAGTGCTCCTTACCCGAGGCCGCCGTTTCCCGCTTGAAAGTAGATAGGGGTCAGGTCTTGAAACGTGAATCAATAAGTGAACGGGACATATCTCGAGCAGCTTAATAATTCACGTTTCAAGACCTGACC
>JAENXM010000076.1 GCA_016649525.1 Actinomycetota bacterium | reverse complement strand
TTTTCGACCTCTCGGACCAGTGATGCAGTAATGGGGTCAGGTCTTGAAACGTGACTTATTAACCATTGTTAGGCCCGGCCTCTCAGGCCGGGGTAGGAAAACGGGCTAAGAGCCCGGTCTAAATAGTAAGTCACGTTTCAAGACTGACCCCATCCGTATCTAGTGATAGAATATCGTTTGCTGTAAGCACAAGGATTAAGGAGGCATGGATGGCACGGATAACTGGTGGAGAGCTTCTTATGAAGTGCCTTGTGAACCAGGGCGTGACGAAGGTCTTCGGGATCCCCGGCGGGCAGTTGACCACCTTCATAGACGCGATTTCTCGGCTGGGGCCGGAGGAGGGGATAGAGTTCGTCATGACGCGGCACGAGTCGGCCAACGCTTACATGGCGGACGCATGGCATCGTGTTACGGGTGGTCTCGCGGTCTGCACGGGGACCATCGGACCGGGCGCGTCCAATATGATCGGCGGGATGGAAGCGGCGAATTCGGACAACATCCCCCTGCTCGCAATCACCCCGCAGATACACACAGACCGCTCCTACCCGTTCAAGGGCTCGCAGCAGCAACTCGACCAGATGACTCTCTACAAAGCAGTGACGAAGTGGAACGCGCTGGTCAACAGATGGGACCGCATCCCCGACCTGGTCGCACGGGCTGTGCGTGAGGCTTTCTCTGGTAAACAGGGCCCTGTCCACCTCGATATACCGGTTGATGTTCTCTTCGAGACCGGCGATGAGGAAAGCGTACGGATAGCCCCTCCTGAGAAAACGCGCAACACCAGCCGCCCTAATGGCGACTCCGACATGATACAGAAAGCTGCCGACCTGCTGGCCAAGGCAGAGCGCCCCGCTATACACGTCGGTGCGGGGATACTGCGGAGCGAGGCATGGGACGAGCTTCGCGAGCTCGCCGAGTACCTCTGCTGCCCCGTCATTACGACGACGGGTGCCCGAGGTGCGATTTCCGAAGCGCATCCACTGTGCCTGCTTCCGGGAATGGGCGGCGCCATTATGTCCCAGTCGTCAGCGGACGTTGTTCTGGTTATCGGATGCACCTTCTCGGAGACGGATTTCTGGGGAAAGCCGCCCTACTGGGGCACACCCGATGAGCAAATAATCGTTCAAGTCGACATCGACCCTGGCTCAATGGGCTTGGACCGGGAGGTGGAGGTCGGCATACTCGGCGACGCGAAAGCGGTCCTGGCGCAGCTGCTCCAGGCTGTGAAGGACATCATGCCAAAGCAGGAGTCCCGGGAGTTCACCGCCACTATGCAGAGTGTAGAGAAGACGATGAGGGAAGGTATCGAAGAGATGGCCGCCTCCGATGCCTTGCCCATCCACCCTATGCGAATGATTAAAGAAGTCCGCGAATTCTTCGGCGAGGAAGCGAACTGGGCTCTGGACGGGGGTAACATTTCCCTCTGGGGTTTGCTGGGAGGTCGGGTCTATCGGCCGCGCTCCTATTTGTCGCACACCACGGGGGCCTCGGGGCACCTGGGAGGTGGTGTCTCGATGGCACTGGCGGCCAAGATGGCACAGCC
Organism: Actinomycetota bacterium; assembly: GCA_016649525.1. GTDB lineage: Bacteria > Actinomycetota > Geothermincolia > Fen-727 > Anoxymicrobiaceae > JAENXM01. The sequence goes on along the minus strand of JAENXM010000076.1, from coordinate 6,216 downwards.
GGACCGTCCCGCGTACGTGCTGACCGGTGACGGGGCGTTCTTGTTCTCGGTCATGGAGCTCGAGACCGCGTCGCGCCTCGCCCTGCCGGTCGTGACCGTCGTCGGTAACGACCGCGCCTACGGGATGATCAAGGGTGCGCAGGACATGGCCTTCGAGAAGCGCTATTGCGGTGTCGACTTCTCCGATATACGGCTTGACAGGGTAGCGGAGGGCATGGGCTGCTTCGGTATAAGGGTTACCGATCCGGGTGAGATCAAGCCGGCTCTGGAGAAAGCCGTGGAATCCGGCAGGCCCGCGGTGCTCGACGTTGTGCTCGACTGCTCGGCAAACCTGCTGCCACCGGCGCTCGGCGCGATTTGCGCCATCTGGCTGACCGGCTGTGAGGGAGTTGAGCCCCTGTCGATGGACATCCTGATGAGTGCGGTGGACTCCATTTTCAATAAATAGTTCTTCCCGGCCTGAGAGGCCGGGCTAAAGATGAAGGGGCCGGGCTAAAGAGGAAGGTGAGGATGGCTAAGGCAAACGAGACTGAGACACGCTGGTGGGGCTGGGGCGATATCAACAAGACCTACCCGGTCGAGGAGAGGCCGGGATATATCCCGTTCCTGGCGGAGAAGCTCGATATAAAGGTGGAGCGGCTGCGGGCCCCCGACCCGAAGCTGGAGGACCTCACGCTCCGAGATTCGCGCTTGAAGGAGAAAGCTCTTAAGACCCTGGCGGGAATTGTCGGTGACGAGAACATATCGACCTCCAAACGCGACAGGGTCTATCATGCGATTGGAAAGAGCTACAGGGATATCATAAGGGCACGCGCCGGTGAAATCCCCAGTCCGCCGGACGCCGTTATCTTCCCCGGGACCGAGGAAGAGGTCGTCCAGATCATGAAGTTCGCAGAGGCCGAGTCGCTCGCAATCGTACCGTTCTGCGGCGGGTCGAGCGTTGTCGGGGGGGTGGAGCCGCTCGAGAAGAAGGGCCTCTCCGGATCGCTCACAGTTGACCTGCGCCGCATGGACAGGGTGCTTCGCGTCGACCCCGAGAGCCTGACCGCCAGGTTCGAGGCCGGCATCTGGGGGCCGCAACTGGAGGAGGAACTCGCGAAGCGCAGCCTCTACATGGGTCACGCGCCGGAGTCTTTCCTCTTCAGCGGGCTTGGCGGCTGGATAGCGAGCCGCTCGGCCGGCAGGCAGTCCACTGGCTACGGGAAGATAGAGGAGATGCTCGAAGCGGTCCGCATAGTAACTCCCCGTGGCGTTATCGACACTCTCGATGTTCCGGCCTCCGCTACCGGGCCGGACCTCGACCAGATAATCTGCGGCTCCGAGGGCACCCTGGGCATAATCACCCAGGCGACCATGAAGGTGCGCCCGCTCCCCGAGGTCTACGACTACCGCGGGCTTCTGTTCAAGGAGTTCGAGGGCGGCGTGCAGGCCGTCCGGGAGATGATGCAGAGCGGCGTTATCCCCGAGACCATCCGGATCTCCGACCCCGAGGAGAGCTCCCTCGCCATGGTGGTGAGGAAGCCGTCCAGCAACCCCAAGAAGGAGAAGGGTATCCAGGCCGCGCTGAAGGTGCTCGACATATTCGGCTATTCGTTTGTCACGGGAGCCTTCGCGGTCCTCGGGTGTGAGGGGAAGGAGGCGGAGGCGACTGAGCGTATGAAGAGGGTCTCCGCGATATGCCGCAAGAACGGGGCAGTCCCCCTGGGCAAGAGTACGGGCCTGGAGTGGTACCACGGCCGATACGACCACCCCTACCTGCGCGACATAATGATGGGGTGGGGGGTGATGGTCGATACGCTCGAGACCGCCACCACCTGGGACAACATCATGAACCTGTACCGCAATGGCAAGCGGGCGATACGCGACGCCCTCGCCGACTACGACTCGAAGGCCATCGTGACGTGCCACCTCTCTCACTCATATCGCACCGGGTCGAGCCTTTACTTCATCTTCATGGGAAAGATAGCGAAGGGCCGCGAGATCGAGCAGTGGGAGCACCTCAAGAAGAAGGCAAGCGACGCCATCCTGGATAGCGGCGGCACCATTACCCACCACCACGGTGTCGGCTACGAGCACGCCCCGTGGTTCGAGCGCGAGTACGGCCCGCAGGGGATGGAGGCGCTTCGAGCCCTCAAGCAGGCTCTTGACCCGGCCGGCATCATGAACCCCGGGAAACTGGGCCTCTAGAGGCATGGCTTCAGGCGAGATCGTCTTCATCAGGGGCGAGAACAACGGCCGTTTCCCGAACGCTCACTGCATCTTCGTCGACGACGAGATCCCAACGGTCATCGACCCTGCCTCGAGCCCGGAGGAGCTGGAGCGCCTCGACTGTGAGAAGGGAATCCGGCTCGTGATAAACAGCCACTACCACGTAGATCACGTCAGGTATAACAGGCTTTTCCCAAACGCGGAGTTTATGGCTCACGAGGCGGATGTCCCGGCGATAGAGTCCTTGGAGGAGAACGCGAGGATAGTCGGCATCGCGGGAAAGCCCTGGGCTCCTTTCTGGAAGCAGGTAATGCGCGAGGTCTGGGGATACACCGAAACCGAAGTAGCGAAGGCCGTGGTCGACGGGGAGGAGATGAGCCTGGGGGCGAACACGGTCCGCTTGATCCACACTCCGGGCCACACCCCGGGACACATGTGCGTCGAGTTCGTCGAGCGGAAGGCGGTCTACCTCGCTGACATCGACCTCACGCGGTTCGGGCCATGGTACGGTAACAAAAGCTCCTCGATCGACGACTTCCTCGCTTCGATAGAGCGGCTCAAGGGGATTGACGCCTATACCTGGTACACTTCCCACGGCGAGGGGGTAATCCACGGTGACATAAAGGACCGGCTCGATGCGTATGCCTCGGTGATAACGGACCGCGAGAGCCGCCTGCTCGATTTTCTCTCCGAGCCGCGCACCATGAAGGAGATAGTTGGACGCGCCGTCATCTTCGGGAAACCGTGGGAGCCACGGGAGATGTTCGAGTTCTTCGAGGGCACCATGATCGAGAAGCACCTGGTACGGCTTGAACGGGCTGGGCTTATCGGGTCAGAAGGCGGCCGCTGGGCGAGGAAGGATTAGCCCAGCCGGCTCCAGATCTCCTCCAGGTTTTTCGGTGAGATCTCACGCTCGCCAGCTTCGACCTCTTTCACCATTCCGACTATCGCCTCGTTGACCGGTGTGGGTATTCCGGCATCAAGACCCTTCTTGACGATGTACCCGTTCAGGAAATCTATCTCCGTCTTCCTGCCGCGCTCGATGTCCTGGAGCATGGAGGACTTCATCTTCCCGTACTGCTCGGGCCCGCCCATGAAGTCCAGGACCGGCGCGATGCGGGAGCCGTCCTCCTCGCTCCGCACGACAAGGAATTCGGGGTCAAGGACACCGACCAGCTTGACCAGCCTGACGCCCTGCTCCACCGCCACGTCGTGCGACTCGGTATAGAGAGCGCCCAGAAGCTTTTTACCTACTTCCTCCCGCGTGAACTCGCCGAACAGCCGCCCGGTCAGCGCGCCGAACGAATTTGTACAGACGTTGATGAGGAGCTTGCTCCACAGGTGCCCCCAGATGTTATCGGTTACCTCCGTCTTCTCCACGAGGCTGAGCAGCCTGCTGATCTCGACGACCCTGTCAGTGATTCTTTCGTCGAGCTCGCCGATGACGTAGCCGCCGTGTGATGTCTTGTTTACGAGTCCCGGCGCCTCGAAGGTCGCCGCGTAGTGAGTGCTGGCACCGATGGTGCGCTCCTTACCGATTAGCTCTGCTATGTGTTCCTCGTTTATGCCGTTCTGAAGCGAAACGACAGGGGCCTCCTCGCTCATGTATCCGCGCACAGCCTCGATTGCGTTATCGGTATCGACCGCCTTGACGGCGAGGAAGACGAGGTCGAACGTCCCCTCGAGCCTGTCCGGTGTGACGGCTGGGACCTTAGCCGTATGCTCGCCAAGTTCTCCGATGACGCTGAGACCATCCGTGTTGATCTTCTCGACGTGTTCGGCCGAGGTATCGACCAGGGTCACGTCCTCGCCCGCCTTCGACATGAATGCGCCGGTGATCCCGCCGATAGCTCCAGCTCCCATGAACGCTATTCGCATCGTCTGCCCACCTACTTTTTTGCAAAGACGTCGCTTGCGTCGAACTCATTATTGATTGTCGGCTCGTAGTACGCGCATTCGGGCAGTAGTTTTTTCAGAAGGAGTCTGAACGGCTCGATATCTATCATCTGGCTCACCGGCGGGAAGAAATCATCGTGGTGCTCCGGGACTACGGCCTTGGGCTCTAGTGTCGCAGCAAGTTCTGCCGCCAGGCGGCATATGTCACTGTGTCCTTGGAGCGGGATAAAGAGGATGTCCGGTGAAGGAACTCCGAGTGCCTTGACCTGGCCCGGCTTGAGCCCGAGGCTCCCCAGGTGGAGCACACTCAGGTCGCCGAAGGAGAAGAAGTAGTTGAGCACCGGCCCTGCGGGCATACCCCGTAGATGGGGCAGGAGACCGCGGATCTCTCGGATGAGTCTTGGTACCGTTTTTACGATGAGTCCCAGGTCGAACTTGATATGCTCGCAGGCGGTGACGGAAACGGTGAACCCTTCGAGTGTTACGGAGTCGCGGCCCGAGATGGTATGGATTCGGCTGCCGGGCACGCCCATGCGTACAAGAGTCTCGCCGGACACTGATGAACAGTAGATGTCGGCCTTTGCGACCTCCATGATCGCGGGTATATCTGCGATGTGGTCAAAGTGCCCGTGGGAAAGGAATATGTAGTCGGCGTCCGCCATATCGGCCGGGGTCAGGTCCTGGACCGGCCTGGCGCGCTCGTTGCGCGTCAGGTAAGGGTCAATGATGATTACCTTGTCCCCGCAGGTAATCCGGAACCCGGCCGTTCCAAGCCACTGAAATACCGGCATCGCTTTCTCCTTCTTAACGGTCATTATGTTTCAAGGTGGAGGTTATCACTGCGCTTTGATATTTGTCATTTCGCCGGGGGTAGGGTACCGTTAATATCTAGGCAAGGGATTATTACTCTCGGAGGGGGTTTAGATGAAGGAGAAAGTGGAAGAGGTCCTGGATAAGATCAGGCCGATGTTGCAGAGGGACGGCGGAGACGTCGAGCTTGTAGAGGTCGACGACGGCACCGTGAAGGTCAGGCTCACCGGAGCGTGCGGCGGCTGCCCCATGGCGACCATGACACTCAAGAAAGGCATCGAAGAGAAGCTCAAGGAAGAGATCCCCGGGCTCAAGGAAGTCGTTGCGGTATAACAGGTGATTTTTTACAGATACGGGGTGGCGGTGGTACCGCCACCCTTTCTTACTGGGCTAACGCCATCCTGTTTCGGATATAATTTCCAATGCTGTAAGGGCGCGAAGCAATACGACCGAAAGGAAGGCCGCCCTTGCCTGTAGCCGGTGTCGATATAGGTTCCCTGACCGCCAAGGCGGTCATCCTCGATGACGGCAGAACCATCGGGAAGAGCCTGGTCATGACGGGACACAACAGCAGGGTCGCCGGACGTAAGGCCCTGGATCTGGCGCTGATGGACGCGGGTCTGGAGGAGGGTGGCCTCGGGCGCATCATTGCAACTGGCTACGGTAGGCTCTCGGCGGATTTCTCGAGCGAGAATGTCACAGAGATAACCTGCCACGCGAGAGGGGCGCACGCGACTCATCCGGAGGCCCGCACCGTGATCGACCTCGGCGGGCAGGACTCGAAGGCCATCGCGATCGACGAGAACGGCAGGGTCGTCGATTTCGTGATGAACGATAAGTGCGCGGCGGGGACAGGCCGGTTTCTGGAGGTCATGGCGGGTGCCCTGGAGGTCGAGCTCGACGACCTCGGCGGGATCTCCCTCAAGTCGGAGTCGCCGGCCCCGGTATCGAGCGCCTGCACCGTTTTCGCGGAGAGCGAAGTGATATCCAGGGTGGCCGAGGGAGTCAGCAAGGTTGACATCATCGCGGGCATCCACCAGGCGATAGCGTCGAGGATTTACGCTATGTCAGTGAGGATCCCGGTCAACGAACGTATAATTATCACAGGAGGCGTGGCACGCAACATCGGCGTGGTCCGCGCGCTGGAGAAGCGTTTCGAGACGGACATCATCATCCCGGAGATGCCCCAGCACATGGGCGCGCTAGGGGCGGCGTTGATCGCCAGGGAGAGAGCCGGCTGAGGTTAAGCCCGGCCTCTTAAGCCCGGCCTCTTAGGCCGGGATCGGTGAACCGGGCTGAGAG
>JAENXM010000123.1 GCA_016649525.1 Actinomycetota bacterium | reverse complement strand
TTCGACCGGCTTCCGTGGCTTTGAGGATCTCGTCCAGGACCGCGTAAGTGATACCGAGTTCTCCCTCGTCCGTCTGGCCCTCCCACAGGCCGGCGCTGGGGGTCTTCTCTATGATCCTGGAAGGAACGCCAAGTTCTTCTGCCATGCCAACGAGGTCCGTTTTGTATATCGAGGCCAGCGGCAATATGTCAGCTCCGCCGTCCCCGTACTTGGTAAAATAGCCGACTTCTATCTCGCTCTTATTACCTGTGCCGACTACCAGAAAACCCCTGTCCCTTGCAAGGTAATAAAGAGTAAGCATGCGCAGCCTCGGTTTCAGGTTTACCACCGCGGATCTCGAGGCTTCAGGGAGTTGTGCCAGGAGCGTGTTAAAAACCGGCCCCAGATCAACGGTCACCGTAGGAATACCGAACTGATCGGCTACCAGCCTCGCATCCTCCAGGTCCGCCTCGTCATTGTGGCAGGGCATTATCGCACCGAGCGAGTTTTCGCCGACGGCCTTTCGGCACAGGACCGCCACAACCGAGGAATCCAGACCGCCGCTCATCCCGAAAACGGTCCCACTGGCACCGGCTGTTTCGACCTGCTCCCTTACCCATCTGACAATCTGCTCAACCAGTTCCATTTTCCGCCTTAAAAACAGCATACGAAATGATAATACTTCAGTTCTCGACTTTTGGCACTCGAAGAATAGCTCTTCTACCCACAGCGAAGAGCGGCGATGAAGATCCCGTCGCAGCCGTGTACGTCGGGGAAAAGTTGGAGGTAGCGACCGCTCAAACCTCCCGGCACGAGCGAGCCGGCATCAAGAGACGAAAACCCGGGATTGCTTTCCAGGAATTCCTCTACCACAGACTCGTTCTCCTTCTTTGAGATAGTGCACGTTGAATATACCATTATCCCGCCGGCCTCGAGCATCCTGGAGCCCTCGGTGAGAAGATCAACCTGAAGCCGGGACAGTGAGTCAATGTCACGGGCTGCCTTGCGCCAGCGCACATCTGGCCTTCGCGATAGCGTACCGAGCCCGGTGCACGGGGCGTCAACGAGCACGCGGTCGAAGCGCTCCTCGATCACCTTGCTCGCCGATGTGGCATCCATCACCCTCGCTTCGATTATCGTATCCCCCAGTCTCACCGCAGATTCCTCGAGCAGTGAAAGCCTTGCAGCGTTGATGTCAAGTGCAAGGACCCTGCCGTTATTATTCATGAGCTCGGCGAGGTGAGTGCTTTTCCCTCCCGGTGCGGCGCACATGTCCAGAACACGCATGCCCGGCCGGGCCGAAACGGCGTGGCCGACAAGAACGGAACCCTGGTCTTGAACAGTAAAATCCCCGTTCCGGTATTCCTCGAGCGCCCCGATTGAACCGCCTCCGCTCAGCAGAATCCCTTCTGGCACCAGTGGAGAGGTGTCAACGTTTAAGCCGCGTCCACTGAGCGACGAAGCCAGCCAGTCCCTGCCGGTCTTCAAGAGATTGCACCGTATGGATACCGGCCGGGGAACGTTATCGGCTTCGCAGAGTGATTCTGCCCTATCCTTGCCGAGTTCGTCGATCCACATATCTATGACCCATCGCGGGTGGGAGTATTTCACCTCGAGATAACGTGCAAAATCCTCATCAGGGTCGGGGTAGGTTATCTCGTCCCTGCCCCTCGCCAGCGACCTGAGAACCCCGTTCGCGTACGCGGCGCCTCCCCTTCCAATATGCCGCCGTGCCAACCTGACACCCTGGTCGCAAGCCGCATGGTCAGGAACCGACATGAACAACATCTGGTAAGCGGACAACCGAATGATCCAGAGGAGAGCCGGTTCCAGGGAACCAGGCTCAAGGTCTGAGAATCTCTCAAGTACCCAGTCGAGGGTGCCCTTCATCCGCATGGTTCCCTGCACCAGTTCCGTCGTGAAGGCCCGGTCGCGGCGATCTAGTATAGAAGACTCGAGTTTGGATGATAGGAGGATGTTCAGATACGCATCCCTGCGCTCGGAATCCAGGAGCACCTTGAGAGCAAGCTCGCGTGCCCCTTCGCCAGGCACACGAGAGCCTTTCCCCGATTTAAGCATATCAGGGCTCCCGGGTGAAGCTCTCACCGCTCGTGATGCGCTGCCCCCGGGAGAATTCTGCGTCGCCCATCCGTGACTTCCCTTCCGGTTGAAGCAGAACCGGCCGGAGGCAATTGCTCCCTGTGTTCACGAGGAACCCTTCTTTGCCCATGTTCTGAATGGTCCCCGGCTCGTTTTCCTGTGGCACGTCCGTAATCCGGGTAGACCACATCTTTATCCTTTTTCCCCGGAAGTAAGTGTATGCCCCAGGTTCGGGGGTCAGCGCTCTTACCAACCTGTCCAGGCTTTCAGCAGGTTGTCGCCAGTCAATGTTGCCTTCTTCGCTCTTGATCGGCGGAGCTTCAGTCGCCCTGTCCTCCTCCTGTGGAACGGCTTCGACGCTACCGGCCTCGAGGCTATCGAGGGTGTCTACAAGAAGGGCTGCCCCTATGCGCGCAAGCCTTTGGCGGAGTGTACCCGCGGTGTCATCTTCGTATATGGGCTCTTCCTCGTGCAGCAGGATGTCACCCGCGTCCAGCCTTTCGTTCATCTTGAAGGTGGTGACTCCCGTGATGCTGGCACCGTTCATGATCGCCCGCTCGATCGGCGCGGCCCCCCTGTACCTGGGCAGAAGCGAGGGGTGGACATTCATAAACCCGAAGTGCGGCAGTGAAAGAAGCCATTCCGGGATAAGACCACCGTAGGCCGCCACGACCCCCACATCCCACTCATGTGCATTGATTACTTCTGTAAGGCCGGACTCGGCCAGGCATTCAGGCTGCCAGACAGACAGAGACATTCCGCTGGCCCTGTCGACAACAGGCGTGGGTAAGGCTTTCAGGCCTCTGCCGGACGGCCTGTCTGGCTTCCCGACTACACCGACCAGCAGGTGACTGCTCTCCGCCAGACGTGCAAGGGAATCCAGAGCAAACTCGTCGCTGCCGAAAAAAAGTACTCTCAAGGTATCCCCAGGCTCTTCAAGCGCTACTCTGCTCCCTCTGCAGCTCAAGCTCCTGATATTCTTCGAGTGCCCTTCTACGTTCTTCCTCGTCACACCGGTCGATTATCAGTACCCCGTCGAGGTGGTCGCACTCATGCTGGAAGACCTGTGCCAGTAAACCCTGCGCCTCGATGACGATGTTATGCCCCGAGAGGGTCGTACACCTCATCCTGACGCGGTCGTAGCGGGGCAAGGAAACGAAGACACCCGGAACGCTGAGGCAGCCCTCCTCGCATTCCTTCGCCCCTTCGGAATCCAGAATAGTGGGATTTATGATGCTGCGGACACCGTGGCCGATATCGTAGACGAACAATCTTTTCAGTACGCCGACCTGTAATGCGGCGAGCCCAACCCTTCCAGTAACGCCGTGCAGGGTCTCCCCCATGGCCTCGATAAGGTCTTTGATCTCCTGGTCCACTTCCTCTACTTCGCGGGATCTCTCTCGGAGCAGAAGGTCCCCGAGCTTTCTTATCTCAAGGGTCAAGCGACGTACCTCCGACTACAGGCCCGCTTCTTTTCTAAGTATATCCGCTCTATCCGTACGCTCCCAGGTGAAACCCTCTTCCCTGCGCCCGAAATGCCCGTATGCCGCCGTCTTCTTATAGATCGGATTGAGCAGCTTGAGATCCCGTATTATGGCCGCCGGCCTCAGGTCGAAGTTCTCTTTGATCAGTTCTTCTATCTTTTCAATCGAGACCTTCTCCGTCCCGAAAGCCTCGCAGCACACTGACACGGGGTGAGCGGTCCCGATAACGTAGGCGATCTGCAGCTCAAAGCGGTCTGCGAGCCCCGCGGCGACGACGTTCTTCGCCACATAGCGCGCCATGTACGAGGCCGAACGGTCCACTTTCGTGGGGTCCTTGCCCGAGAAACACCCGCCGCCGTGCTTTGCGGCACCCCCGTAGGTATCGACGATTATCTTCCTGCCGGTAAGGCCGGTGTCTCCCATCGGTCCCCCCAGCACGAACCTTCCCGTCCGGTTGACCATGATTTCAGGCTTGTCCTCCATGAACTCGACCGGCACTATGGGTTTTACGACATGCTCCTCGATGTCAGGGACCATGAGGTTCTCGAGATCGACCTCATTACTGTGCTGGGCGGCTATGACGATGTTCTTGACCCTTACCGGCCTCAAGCCCTCGTACTCAACCGTCACCTGGGTCTTCCCGTCGGGCCTCAGGTACGGCAGCACTTCAGCCTTCCGCACGTCCGCCAGTCGATGCGCCAGTTTGTGCGCGAGCATTATCGGCAGCGGCATCAATTCCTCGGTCTCGTTGCAGGCGAACCCGTACATCATTCCCTGGTCTCCCGCACCCAGCAGATCCAGCTTCTCGTCCGTAACCTCTCCGTCACGCTCCTCGTACGAGTGCTCCACACCCTGTCGTATGTCAGGAGACTGCTCGTCGATAGAGGTCACCACGCCGCAGGTCTCATAGTCAAAGCCGTACTTGGCCCTCGTGTAACCGATATCCTTGACGGTATCCCGGATGATGCGGGGTATATCAACATAGATACTCGTGGTTATCTCGCCCGAGACGACTACGAGCCCTGTCGTTACCAGCGTCTCGCACGCCACCCGGCAATTGAAGTCCTTCGCTATGATGGCGTCGAGGATAGCGTCGCTGATCTGGTCCGCGACCTTATCCGGATGGCCCTCTGTAACCGACTCGGACGTCAGGAATCTGTAATCATTCGCCATGTCCTTCCTCCATTCTCAAGGCTGCTTTAAAAATTATACCCCCTTCCATCAATCGGAAGAGGGATAAACATCTCCCGCAGTCTAGCCCTTAATCGGACATTATAGCATCAAGATTGCACCGGTATCTTCAGGTACCCACGTTAGCTATCAAGGTATCGGTTTCTGGGTCTCCTTTGTGATGAATTCGCCGTTCATCCCGTCGACCATCACGTGAAGGATCTCGGAGTCAACGCGTGGCTCGCGGTATGTCACATCCCATATCCACTTGTACTTCGGAGCCGGCATCGTTTCCCCGACCGCGTCGTAGTCGGCCTTGCATCGAAGTACCGCGTGAACCTGCGCATCCGCATGGCTATCGAGGTACTCGCCACCGCCGTTCTTAAGACCGACGGCGTACGCCTCGCCGGAATCGACCAGAAAGGGCTTCGGTTTGTTCTGTCGGTAGATCTCCAGCCCCTTGTCACCGCCCTTACTATCTACCGGGGCGTTAGGCCAGACGTGCCCCCGGTTGTAGATTACGAACAATTCGCTGTGCTGCTCCGGGCGCGGGCTGAAGAAATAGACCTCCCATATCCTTCCCTTGCCCGCCCTGTTGATGCCGTCAGGGTCGCCGTCCCTGATCTGGATGACCCAGTTCTCCTTCTCCCACTTATCGGCCGCCGGCTCGCAGTACTGCATGGCCTCATATCCTGTGACCCGTTCAGGCCTGCCCTCGGTGTCATCAGACTTCGTGACCACCTTTTTATTTCCACACCCGGGAACCAGTAGGAG
>JAENXM010000119.1 GCA_016649525.1 Actinomycetota bacterium | reverse complement strand
TCTTGAAACGTGAATTCAAACGCGGATCATTATTTAGACCGGGCTCTTAGCCCGGTTCAAAGATCCCGGCCTGAGAGGCCGGGCTTAATAGTGGTTAATTTAATAGTGGTTAATAAGTCACGTTTCAAGACCTGACCCCATAGTATTCGGTCCGGCGGGAGCAGGTTATAATCCTCAAACTCATCAGGCTTGACCCACACGTGGGCGGCGCACCCGATGTCTTGAAGGCAACCCTCTCTTATCTCGCATTTGAAGGCAGCGAGCCTGATGTGCATGTCGGAGTATGAGTACTCAACCTCGGCGAGCCTCTCCCCCACTGAGACCTCAATCCCCATCTCCTCCATCATCTCGCGCGCGAGGCACTCGGCCCGAGTCTCGCCGGGCTCGACCTTCCCGCCCGGGAACTCCCAGCGCCCGGGGTGCCTTCCTCCGTCCCCCCTCTTAGCGAGGAGTATCTTTTTATCCTGGACAACAACAGCCGCGGTTACGTCAACGATTTCCACGGTAGCTATTCCTGTGGCACTTGTAGCGAGTAGATGTATCCGCTGACGTCCACGCCCGGCAGGGAATAGAAGAAACACTTCAGGGGGAAGTCGCGTACCCTTTTGAAGCCGTACCTCTCGTAAAAATCGTAACTAACCGTGGAATCGGTGCTTACTACGATCTTGTCGTAGCCCTGGGCCCGGGTTTCCTCAACCCACGCATCCATGAGCGCGCGGCCGATGCCACCGCGGTAGTCCTTCCGGGAGGTCAGCAGCAGCACCTCCGCCGGGGCCTTCTCCTGGTGCACCAGGTAGGCCAACTCTCCTATGCCCACCCTCCACCAGGCGGCCCTGGCGAACGGCGTCATATTGTAGCGGCGGAACAGCACCTTGATATGCATTGCAACCTGCGCCAAGACAACCCTGACAAGACTGGCCCGCCTTGCCGGGAAGAACCCCATCAGCAAACCTCTCGCCTCGCCGTCCGCCTCCGCTACAAATGTGGCGTCCACAGCACGTGAGAAGGAAAGCATGAAGTCCTTGATGATGCGTGGCTCCGAGTGGTCGATGATGGGCCACATGTTATGGTAAAAGCCGCTCACGTAGCAGCGGTATGCGGCTTCGATATCCCTCTTTGGGTCGAACCTCCTTATGATGAAGCGTTCCCGTTCGTTCAATAGTTCCTCCCGCCTGGTGTTATAATCAACTCTACTATGAGGGGGAGCGTACAACGTTATGGCCGATTGGGACAAGTTCTCGGTTGATTACGACAGGATATTCTCCGAGTACCCGCAGTACCGTTACATCCTGAAGAGGATGACCGAACTGCTCGAGGACGCGAACGGGAAGAGCGTCCTCGACCTCGGGTGCGGCACGGGGAACCTTATGGCGGCCGTGCTCGAGGCTTATCCGGAAGTGAAGCTGTCCGGCATCGACCCGTCGGAGGGGATGCGGCAGGCATGCGCGCAGAGGCTCGCGGGCAGGGAGAACGTTCAAGTTACAGCGGGGGATGCCCTCGAAATCCCCTTCGACGACGGAAAGTTCGACTTTGTGATGACCAACCTTGCTCTTCACCATGTCGCGCCCGACGACAGGGTAAAATGCGCGAGGGAGATGGCGAGGGTCCTCAAGGAAGGCGGGAGTCTTCTCTACTCCGACATGTTCTGCGACGTCGATGGGCCTCCGGGTGACCCCAGGAAAGCGCGGGACATCATCGAGAAGATAACCGGCGTCGCTCTTTACTGCCTCGACCACGGGGCCTACGACATGATGATGATCATGCTCAAGACCCTTCCCGTCGAAATTGCGGAAGAGGGCGAGTACGTGACTACTCCGGGAGTGTGGATGGATGCGCTCCGGCAGATGGGGTTCGAGAGAATAGATGTCATGGACATCCCGCCCGGCGAGTTCGGCCTGAAAATCCTGCGCGCTACCCTCTAGCCATTAAAAGGCGGGCGCCATTGCGTCTGCCAGGGATCACCGCGCGAGTGGAAAAACAACCAGTTCAACCACGTCGCCAAGGGCTCGATTTTGTATGTCTGCTGATACTGCGTCTTGTGCGGCACCCAGTACTGCGGGAAAAGGAAAGAGCGCCAGAACTTCAACCTGCGCGGTGAGATAGCGGTCTTCGCGATGCGCTGTTTCGTCTCCACGTCTATCTCCACCGAGCCTTTGACCGGTTTGAAGGGTATCTCCTGGCCGTTACAGTTTATCTGCAGGTGCTTCACGTCCCTCCAGTTCGTCCCCAGGAAGTCGCACCCGACGTAGTCGGCGGCAAGCACGTTGTCCGATGCGATGATGTACCCGAAGTCGATGGGGATGCAGAAGTGAGGCCCGAGCTGGCCCCCTACCTGCCGGTGAGCGAGCAGGCTTATATCCGGGGTGACGGCGCGCGCGGCCGCGGCTACCGTCTCGTCTATCGTCCCGCTCCTGTGGAATATGCTCTTCTGCCTCTCCGCTATCGCCCCGTACATGTTCTTCTGCGCGAGCGAGATGGCGCACTCCCAGTGGTGCTTCAGGGCGGGCACGCTAATGACCTTCACGTCGGGATGGAGAAGAGGCCTTGCCAGCCTGATCGGGGTTTCCCAGCCGAGAGGGTGGAAATCTATGTCGGCCGTCTCGGAGAGGTTCACGAACTCGGCGCCCTTGCGCAGTAAAAGAGGGTAAAGGCCGCGGCGGGTGAGCATTCTCCGGTTCATGGTCATACTGCGCATGTTCGCCTCGCAGACGAACGGGCGGCCTCCCAGCTCGCGCACCTTGTCTATCAAGCCCTCTGCGACCAGCAAATCCGTGTAAGAAGTGGGAACGTTGTTGACCCCGCCGCCGAGGTTTATCTTTATCGCGACGAGAGTCCCCTCGCTGATGATCTTCCTGGCGCCCACCTTTACGATGGCGTCTCCGACATCCGCGGGGATCTTTTCGCTCATGCGCCCGATAAAGACCCGGGCTTTGGGGTCGAGCATATCGCGGCGCTTCTCGACGAGGACGCTCTCGCCGCCGCGCTCCTCCAGGCGGTAGCCCTCGGTCTCCTCGGGAAGCTCCAGGGCTTCGAGTTCATCAGCTATCATGAAGTCCACTTTTGACCGGTTTTAACCCAGCGACTCGATGAAGGCCTCCACCCTCTCGCGGGTCTGAGCCTCAGAGTAGACCCGTGAGTCGGTCATGTCTGCCTCGACGATGAGGACCGGCTTTCCCGTCTTGTCAGTAACCTCGTGTGCGAGGTCGTACTGTCCAAGCGAGTACGGCTTGCACGAGCGGTTGGAGTGCATGACGAGGCCATCAGCATCATACCTCTGTATAAGATTGAGCAGCTGCTCGATCATGATGTCTATGGAGATATTGAGGTAGATCTTTGTGTAGGCATCCGCCATGCTGGTGAGCGGCTCATCGATCCTTATGTCGACCGCCCATGCGGTCGTATAGGTGTCCGCTACCAGGCAAGCGTTGTTGCTCGCGAACAGGTTCCCGAGGTTCCTCATCTCGTACCAGATCGGGATGTTGTCCCATATCAGCCGGTACTTCTCCTCCGGGATGGCGGACACCCCTTCTTCGATGCGCTGGAGCATCTCGTCCTTCAGCAACTTGTAATATTCGACGACCTGCTGGGTGCCGCGGAGAGTGACAATAGGCGCCATGTGTATGAACGCGTCGAAGCACGTGAACGGCGAGGGCTTATGCTCTGCGGTCACGAGCACCTGCTTCCAGAGGTCGACCGCCTCGACAGACAGCATCGCTACCTCGGCGAAACGCTCCTCCAAGAATTCTTTCCCGGTCTGCTCCTCCAGGAAGCTCACGAGTTCCAGGCACTGCTGCCTCACGTACTCGGCGGCGTGCTCGGTCTTGATCTTGTGTATGAAGGGGGTGTCCATGAGGAACATGGGAACGTCAAAATAGCGCGCGAGCTCCTGGTACCACTTGAAGACGGTGCCGCAGATGTTGTTGCAGGCCAGGAGAAAGTCGGGCTTCGGAAGGCCTCCTATCGGCCCTCCCTTAGTCACAGCGGAGCCTATATCGCCCCGCGCGTAAGAGCAGAGGTCACGGGAGAAGCCCATCCTCTCAGCGACCTCTGCGAGCTCCACGGACATCCTCGAAGCGCCGCACATCGCGCCGTGGTTCTCTGGGTAGATGGGGATGACATCCATAGCTATCAGGAATTCGACCGGCCCGCCGCTCGTTATCCAGCAGATAGGCTTGTCGGTTCCCTCGGCGGTCTTGGCACCGATATAGTAATCGGTGATGAGCTGCTTCATCTGCTCGGTGGCCTGTATCTTCACGTACAGCTTGCGTTCTTCAGCGGTCAAATCAGCACCCCCTGATAGTCTCGAGTAAAGCCTCAACGCGGGTCCTTAGCTGCTCCGTTGATACGGAGTCGTGCTCTATCTCCAGGTGAAGAGAAGGTATGCCTTCCTCATCCAGGGCTTTCTTGATGTATGGATAGTCGAACGAGTGCGGGTCGCAGAACTTGAACTGGAAGAAGACCGCGCCGCGGGCGCCCGCCTCGCCTGCCCGGTCGAGCAGGCAACCCGCCCTGTCGCGCGAAGGCAGGTACTTGCAGGGGCAGGAGCCACGGTCAGCCAGCCGGCGCGCGATGCCTTCGATCGGGTCGACGTCTACCGGCACCTCCGCGTCGAAATAGCGGTGCCCCGTGCAGAAGTCATCGTCAACGATGGTGCCGCCGACGTCCTCTACCATCTTCAGGAAATCCCACTGGTCCATGACCGAGCCGGCAGCGAAGAGGCGTACCTTCGCGTCGGACCCATCACTCGACGCGCCCTTCAGGTCCTCGATCACTCCCTCTAGGAGCGCGTTGTGCTCGCTCTTCTCCATCAATGCGCTTGATGCGACGAGCCATAATGCTTCGTCAGACGGAATTATTCCAGGGTCCTCCCGTCTCAGCCGGTACAGCTCCGAGAGAAGCTCCCTGTTTCGGTTGTAGAGCTTGATGCTCTCCACCAGCGCAGAGTCGTCGACCGGGCCTATGTTATCCGAGACCCTCTGCCTGAAAGAGGCAAGCTCCTCGCGCATGTACTCGAGCGCTGCGTCTCCCTCGAACCTTACCGGCAGGACAACGTCACCGTGAAAAGCGTACCCGGCGTTCAGGCGCCAGATGTCGCTGAGTCGCTGCATCGTGTCGCAGGTGTGGACGAAGACCGTGCCGTCGATGAAATCGAGGTCGCCCGTCAGGGCCATGTCGAGGCTGGTGCGCGCCAGCGAGCAGCAGTAGCTCTGCAGGTGCGCCCCGCTCTTCGAGGTGACCCTGTTCTCCCCGGTTATTCGGACCGGCAGGGCGCCGGCCGCGTGGATTATCTCCTCAGAGGCGAGGCAGCAGAAGAACCCGACGGCCTTGCCTCCGGTTCGCTCCTTCCAGCCGCGCGCCATACTAAAGGGGTCGTCTCGGAGCTCCATCAGTTTCGCAAGCGCGTCACCCATATCTCTCCTCTCGCAATTTAGACCGGGCTCTCAGCCCGGTTCACCGATCCCGGCCTAAGAGGCCGGGCTTAACCTCTCGCAAGGCCGGTCTATCCTAAGCCGTTTTAGGCCGGGCTCTCAGCCCGGGTCACCGATCCCGGCCTAAGAGGCCGGGCTTAAGAGGCCGGGCTTAACCTCTCGCAAGGCCGGTCTATC
>JAENXM010000391.1 GCA_016649525.1 Actinomycetota bacterium | reverse complement strand
CCTCGAGCGGCTCGGTGGGGAGCGCCGGTTTCTCGACGTCCACCGTTCCCGAGAGGACCACTTGGGTCACGAGGTACCCGAGCTCGGGGGAGCGCGCCGACAGCGCGTAGACCTTTGCGTAGAGCTCCTCGAAGTCGGAGACAATCCGGTCGAGTGATTCCGCTCCGTCGAGCCACTCGAAGTCGGTGCGCACCTCGAGGTCGCGGAGCTGTCCCATGTACTGCATGCGCAGGAATATCCGGAAGCGGATATCATCCTCTGCGAGTCCGCTCTTTTCGAACTCCTCGACGATTTTCTCGCGCAGGAAGGCACACTGCCCGTTGATCATGTCAACGACGCCTTCCTTCTCGTCGGAGGAAATGTCGGGGGCGAGCGGCAGGTCGAGCGAAGCGTCGAAGCGGTACTCGAAATCGGAGCAGGAGCAGCCGAAAGCCGAGAACCCCGCGGCCCACGCGGGGACGAGCACCCTGTCGAATCCCATTCCGTACGAGATACCCCCGACGTGTAGCGGGCCCCCGCCGCCGTAAGAGAGAAGCGTGTAGTTCACGGGCGCGTATCCTTTCCCCATTATCCGTGAGTAGACGTTGTTCTTCAGGCCCTCCTCGAAGAGTTCCACCACGCCGCTCGCGGCCCTGTAAACATCGATGCCGAGCGGCCCCGCGATCTGCTCCTCGACAGATGCGAGCGCCCTCTCGCGGTCGAGCTTTATCTCCCCGCCCAGGAAATAGTCCGGGTTGATGAGGCCCAGTATGAGGTCGCAGTCGTTGATGGTGGGGGTGTCGATGTTGCCCTCGGGCCAGGATGTGCCTATGCGGTATCCGGCGGAATCCGGGCCTATCTCGATGCGCCCGGAGGTCGGGTTGATCCGTATGAATGAGCCGGTTCCCTCCCCGACGGAGTCGACCTCGACCTGCGGGATGGCGAAGAGCATTCTCGCCATTTCGGGGTAGGGTTTCAGGTCGTACTTGCCGCCCGTGATTATCGCCAGGTCGAATGACGTTCCCCCGATGTCCGTGCAGAAGACGTTCTCGACGCCGACCTTCTCCGTCAGCCATCTCGCTCCGAT
>JAENXM010000379.1 GCA_016649525.1 Actinomycetota bacterium | reverse complement strand
TTTCTACCTCAAAAAGGAGGGTCTGGCAGGAACTGTACGGAGGTCTATATCATTTATCAGAAGAAGGTTGAGTGGCAACAGGTTGAATACCTGAAACCCCGTAATGTTAGGCCGCGGACCAATTTAGTGACGATAGAATAGCACGGGGTCACTTTCGTGATAAGAAGAGTGGTGGAAAATGACAGGGAATATTGATATCGAAGAAGTGTTTAAAGAGTGGCTGGCGCCAATCGAGTATTCTGTTTTCCTTCCCTACTGTACAGGCAATGGGATCGATGTATGCTGCGGGCACCGGATTTGGCCTGGCGCGGTGGGTATTGATAATGTCATCTATGGACAACCATACGAGCCGACTGCGCCCGAAAAGAAATCGATCGCTCAACTCGTTTACGATGCCATGGACCTCCCGTTTAAGGACGGTGTCCTCGACTTCGTGATCTGCATCCACGGAATGGAACACCTGCCTGATGTAAAAGCCGCCGTCAAGGAGTTTTCCAGGGTTCTGAAGCCGGGCGGTTACCTGTGCCTTTTAACGCCGGACATAAGGTTCGTGACAATAACCGACAAGGGCAGGGAGAATGTACCGCATGGTTTGCTCCCTGATGAGTTTCGCGAAATAGTCAACAGTATAAAGGAACTTAGGATAGTCTCTTTCGACACAATAAAGAACAACTGGGCCTTTGATTGCGTGGCGTTAAAGCTGGGTGGTTCTCGCCATCGCAAAGCCCGACCATTGAAGGGACGACGTTCTTCTTCCGAAACCAGCGGCGGCGAATCTCAAGAAACTGATTATTACAAACAAAAAGTGGATGAGCTTGAGGGTTACACAAAAGGACTTGAGGAAACAGTAAAGCGACTGGAAGCAGACTGTAGGGTGAAAGATGCTGAACTGGTCGTGGTCTCTCAACGACCCATAACGGAATTAGAAAAAAACAATAAAGCAAAGCAGGCAGAAATAGACATAGCTGCGAAGCACATTGCTAAGCTAGAAGATTACATAAAGGACAAAGAGGCTGAAATAAGACTAATGAGTGAACACATTAAAAACATTGAGCAGATACTCGCCGAAAAAACGCCGACTCAACGATCCCACCCTAACCATCAGCGCAAGCGCACCACTGTCACCCCGGACTCAACGAGTTTTGAGAAGTTCCGGTTCTACTTGGAGAACGAGGGTATGAAGGCTACTATCAGGAGATCGATTTCGGTAATAAAAAGGAAGCCAGGCAAATAAGTCGACCATTTGTTATCTGGTACGCTCGGTAGGGCATTTCATCAAGGGGAAAATATTGCCGGAAAAGCGGGAGAAAAAGCGCAGGCGCAACCCCGTCCCGATCATCGTGGCTATCTAC
>JAENXM010000177.1 GCA_016649525.1 Actinomycetota bacterium | reverse complement strand
GTAGTCGCCCCCGAAGGCGTGCCCGCAGGTGATAGTGGAATCGACGTATCCGCCGTCTTTGAGGAAACGTACCGTATCACTGAACTCTATCGGGAGCGAGCCCCCGTCTGTCATCACGTATACCAGGTGTCCGTCGGGCTTTGTATCTCTGTAGGCTAATGCTACCGCAAGCAGCTGGCTGTGAAGCGAGCCGGCTATAACCGGCATTCCTTCGAGTGAACCCTCGACATCCCCGTACTTACCCGTATCCGAGACCAACCGCTCTTCGACAGCCTTGACATCGGACTGCAGTGGAGTGTAGCGAAGTTTCATGATGTGTCCGCCCGAGGGTATGTCCAGCATGTCGCGGGACAGGTTCCACAGCACGAAATTGTATCCGCCGGAGCCGAGACCGAGCTCAACCGCCGTGGTATTGGCGACTACATCGTCGCCTTTCTCCACCGCTCCCACCAACCCGGTGAGAACGAGGGCCGGCCCATTCGAGCCGTCGGTGAACTCGAGCTCGGCCTCTTGCATCTCTCGACCTCGAGCCTTTATATCAGTGACCCTCGCACGCCGATAACTGCTCAATTCAGCCCTCCAGGCTCGTATCCTGTAACGCGGCCACCCGAGCTTGAATATGGCAGCAAGCTCCAGGGATGTCGAGAAATGCCCAGGGTGGCCGGGTCCTTCCGTGGGCGTCACTTCGACGCCTGGGCCTCCTTGTCCTCGACGACTTTCAAGTGGGAGTCAGCGATCCGCTGCCTCTTTACCGCCGCTCCAACGAATTCCCGGAACAACGGATGGGGCCTCAGTGGACGTGACTTGAACTCTGGGTGGAACTGGCTTGCGATGAACCAGGGGTGGTCCGGTATCTCGACCATCTCCACCAACCTCTCATCAGGGGAGAGTCCCGAGAACACCATCCCGGCCTCCTCGAGCTTCTGCCGAAGGCTGTTGTTGACCTCGTAGCGGTGACGGTGCCTCTCGTAAATGACCTCCTCACCGTACGCGGCCGCAGCCCGCGTCCCGGGCTTTATCTTGCAGGGATAGAGGCCGAGGCGCATCGTTCCGCCGAGGTCCTCAACCTCTTTTTGATGGGCCATCAGGTCAATTATCGGATAAGGGGTGTTCGGGTCGAACTCCGAGCTGTTGGCGTTTTCCATGCCGGCCGCGTCCCGCGCGAATTCTATAACCGCGCATTGAAGCCCAAGGCAGAGCCCGAGGAATGGAATACCGTTCTCACGGGCGTACTGGATCGCCATTATCTTCCCCTCGATCCCCCGTACGCCGAAACCTCCCGGCACCAGTACACCTTGTACGTCTTTCAGCTTCTCGCAGCTTTTCTTGTCCTTCAGAGTGTCGGAAGCCACCCAGACGACCTCCACCTTGACCCCGTGCTTGAAACCTGCCGCGTTAAGGCTCTCGACGATGCTGATATACGCGTCTGGCAGGTCTACATACTTACCAACCACCGCTATCTTTATCTCATCCTTCAGGCTCTTGATCCTGTCGACCAGCGCCTCCCATTCGGTCAGGTCCTGCGGGTGGTCTGCCAGTCCAAGATGCTTGACTATAAAACCATCGAGCCCCTCGCGGTTAAGGATAAGGGGGACCTCGTAGATCGTCTCAGCGTTTAAAGCGGAGACAACCGCCTCACGGTCCGTATCGCAGAAGAGCGCTATCTTGTCCTTCACATCATCGTTTATCGGCCGGTCAGACCGGCATACTATGGCGTCGGGCTGGATACCCAGGCTCTTCAGCTCTTTCACGCTGTGCTGCGTCGGCTTCGTCTTGAGCTCCTGTGAGGTCTCGAGGAAAGGCACCAGCGTAACGTGGATATACAAGACGTTCTCCGGGCCGATGTCCTTCTTTAGCTGCCTTATCGCCTCCAGGAACGGCTGGCTCTCTATGTCGCCCACCGTGCCGCCAACCTCACTGATCGCGACGTCAGGGTCCCCGTGCTCCACCAGCTTCAGGATCCTTCTCTTTATCTCGTCGGTGATATGCGGGATTACCTGCACTGTCGCGCCCAGGAACTCACCCTTCCGCTCTCTGCTTATGATCGTGCCGTACACAGTCCCGGTGGTGACATTGCTCTCCCTGAGCAGGTTTATATCGACGAACCTCTCGTAGTGGCCGAGGTCGAGGTCTGTCTCGGTTCCGTCATCAGTCACGAAGACCTCGCCGTGCTGGAAGGGGTTCATTGTCCCGGGGTCGACGTTAATATAGGGATCTATCTTCTGCATGATGACGTTCAGTCCTCTTGACTTCAGAAGCAGGCCTATCGAAGCGGCCGTTATCCCCTTTCCCAGCGAGGAGACAACACCGCCCGTCACGAAAATGTGCTTCGCTGGCATCCCTTTACCTCCGTATAGCCCCTTCGCTTTTAATTATAGTTAGCCCCGGGGACCTTCTCACCTTTTCTTCCGAGGGAATCAAGCCAGTTTAGCACACGGTTGGAGCTGATGATGCTCGAGAACGAGAATTTCTCCGATAAAAGGTTAAGACAGGCAAGCAGTATCAGCACACCCAGGTTCCACCAGGGACCCGCGCCGATAGCAATTCCGAGCCCGACAGTCGCACCCAGGACGTTGGACCCGGAGTCCCCCAGCATGAATCTGCCCGATAGATCCCCTGGAAAAAGCACGAGAGCCACCGCCCCGACAGAAAGAAGATATGGGGCGACGGAAGGAAGATAGGGGATGAGCGCATTCTCCAGGCTCCAGTTCAATGCGATCATGCCGGCAAGAAAGGGGAAGAAGACCTTCAGCGCGCGCCCCGGCCTCATGTCCAGCAGATTGAACAGGTTGGCGCAAAGGGCAATGATCGCGCCGTTCAAGAACAGCTCCCATATGTGGCGCGAGAAAGGCGCGGAGGCCGCGACGGCCAGCAGGAAACCGCCCAGCGCCTTCAGGAAACCCGTGGTGAAGCGCCCCCGGAGCGCTTCCTTGATATGGCCCTTGAACCCGGATGTCTCCCGGCTTCCGAGCAGGTCATCGAGCAGGCCGAGAAAGCACATTCCCAGGACAAGGATGAGCAGTGACTCCCTGGGGCCGACCCATACGAGGGGCCTTTCCCTCTCGAACACGATGACGAACACGTAAACAAGCACGTAGGAAAGTGGGAATATGAACCCTACGGAGCCCGGTATCTCATTACCCAGGAAATTGGTCTTCTTCAGGTAAGGGTGCTCGATGATCGGCCTGCAGGCATAAATGAAGAATATGCCTGCCGCGGCGGATCCCAGGAAAAGAGCCAGTGACAGCCAGGTCAGCATCCGCTACCGTCCACGGGTGAGCGAGCGCTTGACAAGGACCCTGAGAATATCGGCGAACTGCTTCCCCCTGTGAATGAAGCCGACAATGTCCCGGCCGGTCTCCCTGTGAGACATCTTTGTCTCGACCTCAACCACGTTGAACCGGGAGGAGACCGCGTCAACGGTCATGCCCACCTCGACCCCGAAACCGCGCTCGAAAGGTGATGTCCCGCCATAGACCTCGCGCGTAAGTGCACGCTGTCCGCTTAGAGGGGATTGCATCCTCATTCCGGTGAGTCGCTCGATCCCGCGTCGCGCAAGCCCCTGCGCCAGCCCGAACCCCCCCTTCACCCCGGCAGGCGGGAAGGAGGCGATCGCCAGGTCGGCTTCCCCGGAAAGTACGGGTCTTAGCATGCCTCCCGCTTCCGTGGCGCTTACCCCGATGTCTCCATCTATCAGGAGAAGAACATCGAAATCAAGGTGCGGTAGTACACGGTTCAATGAATTCCCTTTGCCGAGGTTGGGTGAATTTACAACCACCCGTGCCCCCGCGTCCAGGGCTGAAAGCACCGTGCGATCTGCCGAACTATCATCGATGACAAGGACCCCTTCCACCTCCTCTATCGAAAGAAGCGACCTCACCGTCTCTCCGACATACTGCTCTTCCTCATATGTGGGCACGACTGCGACAACTTTCATGTACACCTCAAGGCCCGGCCGGAGCCGGTATCAGCCGGGTGGCTTCCTTGCCGCTCCCGTAGTTGCCTACTCTCCCCTCGAGAACCATCACCATGGCGACCTGTCCTGGCAACGTCTCGACGTGATCGACAGTCGAAAT
>JAENXM010000304.1 GCA_016649525.1 Actinomycetota bacterium | reverse complement strand
TCCATAAGGTCGAGCCCGGTTTTCTTCGGCATCATGATGTCGAGGATAACGAGATCGGGTGGTTCGTTCTTCACCGCCTCCAGACCCTGTTCGCTGTCCGTGCTTGAACCCACCCGGAACCCTTCCTGAGTCAGAAGAATCTCGAGTACACGGGACACCTGCTCGTCGTCGTCGATGATGAGGATATACGGAGCTTTTCCCCTGTCCACCTGTGTGCACCCCCGACTGTAGATTATAGCAATGCCAGAGAGATTAGTCTTTCCCGCGGGACATCCACCGTTAGCGCGGTAACCGTTATGACGAAATAGTAGCTCGCATGAGCAAACATATGCACGCATACGAACAGGCCCCTACGCCGGCTTTCTTCGGCATCTTCATCCAGAAGAACGCGATCGCCTTCGTCACGATGGCCTGGCGGTTCTTCATGCTCTATCTGCCGCTCGCGGGACTCGGAGTCTTCTTCGTACTTGCGGCGAACGATGCCCGCAGGCTGGGTGGTGAACCGGAGGCCGGGGCGGAGTTGCCGGTCGTCGAGCCCGCCCTGGAAGAGGCATGAGGCTCAGGCCCGGCCAAGTTTCTTTCTGATTTTATCTACCTTGGGCGAGATGACGAACTGGCAGTAAGGCTGACGGGGGTTCTTCTCATAGTATCTCAGGTGATATTCCTCTGCGGGATAGAACGACTCGAGCGGCCTTACCTCGGTTACGACCGGCTTGTCGTAGTTCTTTGATGTCTCGCCGATAAACCGGTCGATCTTTGTCTTCTGGTCCTCTGATCCGTACAGGACGATCGAGCGGTATTGAGTCCCCGCGTCATTGCCCTGCCTGTTCAGGGAGGTCGGATCGTGCATGGCGAAGAAAACATCGAGAAGCCCCTCTAACGATACCTGCTCGGGGTCGAATTCTATGAGCACGACTTCAGCATGTCCGGTGTTTCCCGTGCAGACTTCTTCGTAGCTCGGGTCCACGGCCGTACCCCCCGAGTAGCCCGGGGTGGCCTTGATGACTCCCTTCACTTCGTTGAGAGCCGCTTCCGTGCACCAGAAGCAGCCCCCGCCCAGCGCGATTCTTTCGAGTTTACCCTTCATCTTCCTCAGGCCCGAACCTCAACGAGATCGAATTCACGCAGTGCCTGGTGTCCTTGGGGGTGAATCCTTCGCCGGTGAACACGTGCCCGAGGTGGGCGCCGCAGCCGGCGCAGACTATCTCGGTCCTCCTGCCGTCCGCGTCGGGGAGCCTTTTGACGGCTCCTTCTATTTCTTCGTCAAAACTGGGCCAGCCGCAGCCGGCGTCGAATTTATCCGCGGACCTGAAGAGCGGGGCGCCACACCTCTTACAGGAATAGACTCCAGGCTCGAAGTGGTCCTCGTATTCCCCGCTGAAAGGCGCCTCGGTGCCCTTGTGGACTATGACCCTCTTTTCTTCGGGTGTCAGTTCGTTAAGTTTCATTTATACGAACCTCCTACTACTAATATAGCAGCAGCCGGACGGACGGCACATGATACTGGTCAACCATATCTTCCGACGCGAAGGATTCTGCTCTCGGGCGAAGGTGCCGTCTAGGGGGTGCTGAGGCCGGGTTCTCGGGAGGGCCGGTGGCCGAAGGCCAGGACCCAGAGGGCCATGTAATTGACGAGCGGTATCAAGAGAAGCAGGCCGTAGGCTCTTCTCCTGCCGCATGCCCTGGCGAGCTTGAGGGCTATCAGGACGGTCATGACTATGTCGACCAGGGGCACAAAGCATAGGATTGTCCAGACGATCCCATGGCCCACTACTTTGCACAGCAACCAGACGTTGAGCACGGGTATCCAGGCGAGCCACGGTTTGGGCAATGTTTGTTTTCTGGCTATCTCCCGCAGGCAGTAAGCCAGGTAAAGGTAAACGATGATGCCGATTGCTCCGTAGACTACGTAGCCGGCGTTGGTATGGAGAATCGTTACCCCCTTACTCCGACTCCTTGCGGGCCGTTAGTTATTCATGGTATTCGAGCGCCCGAGGGAGACTTTCCAGGTCCCGTCTTCTTTTGAAAGGGCGATATACATGTCGTCCGATTCGCCTCCCTGGCTGAGTCGAACTCCGACAACGGCCTCTTTGCCTTTTATCTTCTCATCCATTACCCGGTAGCTG
Organism: Actinomycetota bacterium; assembly: GCA_016649525.1. Taxonomy (GTDB): domain Bacteria; phylum Actinomycetota; class Geothermincolia; order Fen-727; family Anoxymicrobiaceae; genus JAENXM01. The sequence goes on along the minus strand of JAENXM010000304.1, from coordinate 39 downwards.
ACCGGCTCATTCCCCGGGACAGTGCCCAGCTCTTTTACG
>JAENXM010000279.1 GCA_016649525.1 Actinomycetota bacterium | reverse complement strand
GTCGTGGCCCCCGGTCCAGCCTTTGTAGTCGAAGTACACCGGGCGCTCGGCGACGACCTCCGTGTCGTTCATCGTCTGTACCCTGCACGAGAAATCGTGGGCCGCGTCATCGGCGACGCCGAGGGTATCGGACACGACCACCGTTCGGCGTGATTTCGCACCGACGTTGAGCGTCTCCTCCCTGGTCGTCCCGTCGCCGAGCATGTAGGTTATCTTCACCGGGGCATCGGCCCCACCGGGATTCTGTATGCAGAGGTACGAGTCGAAGCCCGGCCGGCACGTACCCTCCGCGAAGTACCAATCATCCGCCGGCGCGTTCGCGCCCATCACGTCGTGGCCGCCGGTCATCGTTCCCTTGTACCTGAAGTACACGGGACGCTCGGCGACGACGGGGTCCCGCGCCTCGATTTTTACAGACACGTCATTATCCGCCGGGACGTCGGTGGTTACATCAACGGTGGTCCGGCTGTTCGGAGCGAGGCTGTATTCCCTGTTGATGTTCTCGCCCGTCCCGAGCATGTAGGTGATCGATGCAACGGTCGCACTGGAGTTGGGATTCAGCAGGCACAGGTATTCGTTGAACCCGGCCCTGGTCGTCCCCTCCGCGAAGTACCAGGTCCTCTCCGCCTGCGGGCACCCGACCACATCATGGCCCCCGTCCCAGTCGGCAAGCGCCGTGGTCGGGATCGCGAGCGCCACCCCCAGGAAAACCGATAGAAGCGTTACGAACGCGAGAAATACAAGATGTCTGTTAAACAAAAGTCCACCCCCCCTCCCCCGTCAGGACACGGTAATGTCTTTGCGCTGGAACAGCCAGAGTGACAGGGCAAAGAAGGGGACGGCAAAAGCAAGGAGGATAAGCACGTCCTTCACCGGGACGTTACCACTGTTCAGAACCTTAAGTGGGTCGTAGTAGTGGAATATACCGAACCAGTCGATCTTCTCTACGACACGCCAGTAAATCCCCGCGAAGTGCACGACGTAAAAGCAGATTGTGAGGGCTGCCGATGCCATGACTGCCCGTCCCGGCTGATCGAAGATTACGGAAAAGAGGATGGAGTAGCCCGCTATGGAAAGAAAAAGAGCGACACCGAGCGGGATGAACGCGAGATACGCCCCGTAAGTTACCCCCACCCCGAAGGCGGACCCGAAGACGAACACACCCAGAACCATCGAAAGCACCACGCAGATGATGCCCCCGAGTAATACGCAGGCCTCGCTCATCAGCACCTTCCATCTCTCGATCGGCTGGGCCAGCAGAAGCTCGAGCGTCCCCGACTTCATCTCGCCTGAGACCATGCCCCTCGCGAACGAGATCACATACGCCCCTACGATTATCACCCACATAACCGAAAGCAGCTCCAGAACAAGGAAGTTATTGAACGAGGTAACATCGAAGCTCTGGACGCCAAAGAACTTCATCAGCGCCTTCGGGTAGTTCTTCACGAAATCCTGTATGCCCGTCATCTTACTGAATGAGGGGAAGATCGCTGCCATGAGAAGGACGTATAAGACCAGGCTCCCGGAGTATATCAAGGTGCCGCGCCACCTGTAGCTTATAGTTTTGCGAACCAGGTTCCAGTTCACGCCTTGCCCCACTCCCCCCCGCGGCCGTAGAACTCGAGGAAGGCGTCCTCGAGGCTCGCATGCGTGACACTGAAGTCGGCGACCTCATACTGGGCTATCCGCTTGAGGAGCTGATTGATGTCGCCCCTCAGCTTCAGCTGGATTCTGTTCCCAGCCCTCTCGAGGTCCGTAACGCCGGGGAGCGCGTCAATTCCCTCCGGCACCTCGCCCGAGAATATGATCTCGACGTTCCGCAGCCTCTTGCTCCTTAAGGTCTCGATCCGCTCCGTACCCACGAGGTTGCCGTCCCTTATAATCCCCACCCGCTCCGCCATCCTCTCGACCTCCGGCAGGTTGTGGGACGAGAAGAGTACTGTGGTGCCGGTCTCCTTGTATTCGTTCAAGATCTCATAAAGGATATGCTGGATTAACGGGTCAAGCGCGTTCGTGGGTTCATCCATGAGGAGCAGAGGGGGCCTCTTCTGCAACGCCAGCACGACCGCAAGCTTCTGCTTCATACCTCGCGAGTAACCGGCAACTTTTCGGCGTAGATGTTCCCGGTCGAGCTCCAGCCGAGCCGCGAGTTCAAAGCCTTCGCTCTCAGCATGGTTGTTGAACTTCGCGACGAACCTGATGAGGGCCTCACCGGTCATGCGGGAGTAAAGAGCCGCTTCGCCGGGCAGGTAGCCGACCTTCTCCTTGACCTCAACACTCTGCCGCCAGGCGTCGAGCCCCAGGACCTCCGCGCGTCCCGAGGTAGGGCGAAGAAGACCCATGAGAAGCCTGAGCGTCGTTGTCTTTCCGGCCCCGTTCGGCCCGAGGAACCCGAAGAGCTCGCCCTCCTGGACCTCGAGGTCGAGGCCCTCGACCCCCACCACCTTCCCGTAATATTTCGTCAGCGATTCGGCAGCGATAACGCTTTTCGGCAATGAAACCCCCGTTATTTAATTCAGTGGGATATC
>JAENXM010000096.1 GCA_016649525.1 Actinomycetota bacterium | reverse complement strand
CTCCCACACGGTCAGGTCGGAACGGTTGCAAGGTAACGGATACGACCGAGAAGGTCATCGAACAATTCACCGGGAACGGCAACCTCTGCCATCTGGAAGATCGTCATCCTGGCATGACTGATGACCTTAGCCCCTATCTTGATCAGCCTGACCTGGATGCTCCTAAAAGACCACAGTGAAGCCTTCGCGCCCGGAGCCGTAGGGTGGGGGCGACGACCCAGGCTCCCCGAAAGCGCGGTCCGGACCCGCCTGCTAATTGTGAGGCAGAGGCGGTCATGGCCCATGAACATTGACTTATGGCCGTGGAAGAATTAAACATTACAGCGAACCCCTTTGAAGCACGCGGAGGGAGTCCATGAGGAAGTGCAGTCGGTGCGGTTTCCCTTGGAGGATCGGCCGCTTCTGCGAGTGGCACAGTGATGGCACTCTGGCGGGCGCCTTAAGGCCTAAAATAGCGTTCATATTCCTCGAGGTAGCCGAGTGGGACAGTATCTACGAGGAGCTTTCCAGCGCGCTCGGGATACCCCTCGACCGTATCGTTCTTGAAGCCCAGAAGAACATCGGAAAAGGGATCCACGAGATGATCAGGGCTATATACCACATCAACCTCAAGCGGATTCCGGCCAACCGCCTCATCCGTCCGAAGTGGCTCATAAGCCTAATAATAAGGTCCTTGAGGACAGATCTCGCATTCCTCGGCGCAGGCAGCCCTAGCGTAGATGATTACCGCGCGGGCGAGTACATAGTACTAAGGATGACGGACCCATGGATCAATCCTATCGTCGTGGGGAATTGCCTTGGTATCTATGAATCGACCGAGGACATGCCGGGTTCTGACGCTGAGTACTGCGTCGAAGGGGGTGACCTGATCATGAAATTGAGCCACGCGAAAAGAAAGGAGGAGCTGGAGGAGCGCCTGTACCTTGAGGAGGCCACGCCGGGGGAGGGATCCCTCTCATACGAGCGCTGCCCCGAGTGCGGGGTACCCATGATGATAGCGAGAGCCCTCGAATGGGACGTTAAGCGAGGGATAATCAGAAACCGTCTCAGCGGGGAGCGTGAAGAGATTATAGCGGTGGAGTCCATAAACTCGATCATGAGGGAGCTCGAAAAAGAGCTTGGGGGTGAGGTCTGGGGTATCCTCTACGAGGCACAGAAGGATTACTCCCGACGGGTACTAAAGGACCAAGAGATCAAAAACGTTGAGGTGTTCTGGGACCATTACCTCCAGAATATGGGACTCCGCGGCCTAGGTTATCCGGAGAGGTTCGACAGAAGCCACGATTCCATCACCGTGGAGATCAAACCGGCGTATAACCAGGTGCTCTACGCGGCGAAACTCGCCGCGGGTTTTGAGAAAGCCACGGGCCGCCGGTCTCGGACAGAGTGGGAAGTAAGGGAACTGCACCAAGGGAGATACAAGATCAGCGCCATCGATTGAGTGATCCGGCTTTAAGCCACCTCATTCTCAATACATGAAATAGTCGCACCAATGTAGCACCACAGCATGGACCAACGTTGGTCCACTCACACGCGCGAAATAGCCCTTCAAGTCTTTAATCTTCTCAATATCGCCACGTGCCTCTTCACCGGCTTTTTCAATATCGCTGATATCCGCTTGGACTTGTTGCATATATATTATGGAAATATTGAGTTAAGAGCGTCTGCTGATTAATTCATCCAGGGGGAGCGATCCCGGCGCTCTTCGGACCTCAATGCGGCAACAATTTATTGAGTATTAGCTACCCTGGTCTACACCCACGTCGTCAACGATGACGTGAAGCGGGCTATGCAGGGGTAGTATTTTTTACTTCCTGTATGTACTGTCGTCACGAAACCTTATGTAGACCACTTTCACTGTTTGCCCCTTCGGAGGGTAGTAGATAACCCTCCAGTTGCCCTTCTTGGCCCGCCTTAGGCCCTCCCATTCGCCCCTTAGCTTTGTCGTGTACGTAGGGTCGAAGGGGTCTGCCGCCACAATGCGAAGGACCTCCTTCACGGTTAGGAGGTCCTTGTCTCTAATACTCTTTATTGTCTTTTCCGCGGCCCTCGATATCTCAAGCTTGTAGACTTTAGATGAGCGACTCCCCGAAGATCTCTTCTGCCGACTTTGTCCTTCCTTTTCTGATGTCATCTTTGCCTTCCTCAAGTAGCTTTCTGGCCCCAGGGTCGCTTATCTCCTCCATTGTGGCCTCGAGCTCCCGGTATTCCTCTACACTCATGAGCACCGCCTTCGGTGCTCCGTGGTTGTGAATTACGAATGTCTCTCTATTATCCGAGGTACCTTTAACCACCGAAGCAAACTGAGCCCTGGCTTCGGACATACTTATAGCCCTCATAGTTCCCCCTTTTCCACCATTTATGTTTTATATTATGTAATTTATATTGTACAAATAATTGTTCCATTATTATCACAATATATCTACCTGTTGTCAATAGGGAGATCTAATAAAATAGGGGAAGCGATTCCGGCGCTCTTCGGACCTCAATGCGGCAACTCTTGGGGATATTTGGAGGGTCCGAATACAAACGCACCGGGTCGCCGTATGGTAATTATAGCATCGTTCAAACCGGCATTGCTTGTATTTAACCCAAAGGATTATCCACTTTGATTGCTTAACACTAATAGTCTAGCCTCAGAGATTAGGGTGTAGAATACTAGCGTTGGAGGAGGCATATGGGGAATATCGGTTAAGTCATAAGCAAGGAGGCAATACTCATGGCATTCAAGGCGGCTTTTATCGCGCACGCCCCTGACGCGGATCCCGAGAAACACAAGGCCGTGATAGATACAGGGAAGTACAAGCTCTACGTGACTGTCGTTAAGGACCAGGCGCAGGCGCTGGTTGAAGCAAAGCGTCTCGTTGCCGACGAAGGGGTTTCCTCGATACTCCTGTGCCCCGGCTTCACTAACACTGACATCGCAGCGCTCGACATTGCGGTAGGCGAGGGTTGCGGCATCTCGGTGGCCCGGGGCGACGCGCCGAGTAACCGGATTGCTGTTGAGATCATGAATAAAGAGTGGTAAGGCGTCGTTCACTTTCCACTGTTTGACGTGCTCTCTACAAAATGCAAAATAGTGGCCTGGTTATGTTCATTTAAGGCATTTGTCAGAGATGCTTCTTGAGGCGGGTTGCTTAAGATTTAGTCTTCTTGAGTACGGTTACTTCAAAGATACTTCAAAAAAATGGAATTGAGCCGTCTGCGGACCCGTTTTATGGAAGTACAGAAACCCCCAAATATCCCTTATTCAAGCCCTTTCTCGCCGCTCCTCCCCAGCCGCAGGTTCGCCACCTCGAAGTACATGTCGTAGAGGTGCAGTCCCTTGCTGACCGCGATGGTCTCGCCGGGTTCGACGCCTCCACCGATCTCGTCGGACATGTACTCCTTGAGCAGTTGTATGCCCGCGAGGTTTGGGGGGAAACCGCCCCAGAGGTCCCAGGAGCGGAAGTAAAGCACGAAGTGGAGCTTCTTCTCGTCGGGGTAGATGCGGGTGTCGATCTGGCGCAGGCACGGAGGGTCGTCAAGGAATACGCTCCGGGGGTCGCAGACCGCCATGCAGGCCTGGTTTGTGCCGAAGCCCTCATCGCGGTACATCCTGATAACCTCTGGAATCTGCGGCTCGAGGAACTGCCCGTACGTATAGTCCTCCCTCTCCGCTTTGGAGTAGGCGCAGACCAGCTTATCCAGGTAGCTGTTAACGAACTCCATGTCGGCTGGGGGAGGGAGGTTCGAGCCCTCGGGCATGGTGGGAACGATGGGCCTCGTCTCCGGGTAGTTTATCTTCACGACCACGAACTCGAACTCGCGGCGCTTCTGTCCTTTGTAAGAGCCGCGGTCGATGACGTATTCGCGGCCCCTCTCCATCACCTGGTAAAGGCACTGGAACCAGGCGTCGGGGATGTCTCGCCCTTCGATGAAAGTGATGTCCAAATTACCACTTCTCCCAGTGGACCATGTCTTCGAGCTCGTTTCGCGGCCGCTCACCCGGCATCTTCGCGGGGTAGCCTAGCGGCGACATCGCTACTATCCGGTACTCCTCGGGGACGCCCAGCACCTCGCGGATCCGGTCCTCGTCGAAAGAGCCAATGAATACGGTCCCGAGGCCGATTTCGGCAGCTTCCAGCATGAGGTGGTCCATCAGGATCCCGGCGTCCGCCATATAATATTCCTTGTCCTTCTGGACGCCCGACGCGGTAGGGTCCATGCAGACGACCAGGAGCACGGGCGCCTGGGTTATTGCTCTGGCGGCGGGGTTCTTATCGAGCACTTCCGCTACCCTGTTACGGATTTCCGCGTCCCTGACCACCATGAGCTGCCATCCCTGCTTGTTAGCCCAGGAGGGCGCGTAGCGCGCAGCCTCGAGCACCTCGCGCAACTGCTCGTCGCCCACGCCTGTCTCCTCGTACTTACGGACACTTCTCCTTTTCCTTATCGCCTCTGTCGCCAAGTCAATCACCCACCCCTCACTTAACACCCGATTCTTGCGGGCTTCATTCTACCAGAAGGCGGCAGGGATGCCCCTGGAGCTTTCGCTTTGCGTCCTCGATGGCATTGATGTATCATATGACGTTCGGAAATCCGCGGGACCGGTTACTCTGAAACAATGGGGGGATCAATGGCCGACAAGTACAGGCTCATGCGTTGCCGCGAGTGCGGTTTGCCCCGCTTCGTCAACCACTTCATCGGGTGGAACGACAACGGCACGATCACCCAGTACCTCCGCAAGGACTTCAGGGTTGTGATGCAGCATTACAGCTTCATCAACGGTCTCTTTTCGCGGATAGGGTCTCAAATCGGGATTTCGATCGATCACATAGCCTTTGAGGCCCAGCGGAACTCGAGCAAGGCGGTATTCGAGGCCCTATACGACAAAATACCGGGGATGAGGTTTGCATCGCGTTTCCGTTTCGTCAAGCGCTCAACGGTCGCGCAGTTCAACAAGGTTGCTGCAGTCACTGGCATGGGCTACTCGGAGACGCTGGAGTATGTGCCCGGTAAATACGGCGTGGCACGATTCAGAAACCCGTTCGATTTCAACCTCATGGCTGCAAACGTCGTGGGTGCTTTCGAGGTGCTCGAGGGGGTGCCGTTCAAGCATACCTGGGAGGATGAGGGTAACGGCTCCTACGTGATAAGGGTGGAGGCCACAGGCGATAAACCCGAGATATCCGAGAGGATGGCGCTCGAGTATCCGCGGATGCTTCCCGGGAACCGGAAGCACGAGAGGTGCGGACGCTGTCATGCCCCGCTGGCTCTCGGGAACCTGAAGTGGGTCGAGAACGACGGCATCATCCTGGACAAGCTCTCGGGTGACCGCATCGTAATGCTCGATGGATACATGATAGGCACGGTGTTCCGCGAGATGGCGAAGGAACTCGGCGACGACGTGGACGATATCCTGGTTGATGCCAAGAGTGAGTGGGTCAAAGACCACGCGGAACAGCTTGGCATGGGGAAGATTGAGAGGCCCCTTTCGGGTGAGGATCGCGAAAAGACCTACCGTAAGCAGCTCGACTTCCTCCCGATATATGGCCAGGGGAATCCGGTCGCTCTCGAGATTAGTGGCTCCGCTTTGAAGGTGATCATCGAGAACCCGTATGAACCGTTCATCCTGGCGGGCAGCGTGAAAGGCCTCTACGAGATAGTGGAAGGCCGCGAAGGCCGGGTTTCCTGGGAGCGCGTCAGAGAGGGCGTCGTTGCCTATACCGTAGATCCGGCCTGAGAGGCCGGACTGATCCCGGCCTGAGAGGCCGGACTAAAATCGCGGCCTGAGAGGCCGGGCTCAATAAGAATTCACGTTTCAAGACCTGACCCCATTTTGTTGCGTTGAGTTCCCGGTCGGGGTATAATCCCGAGGAAGCCGGGAGACTGCGGGCCAGTCCGCCGGCTTCTGCGCAATCTAAGGCTCTGCGGAAGCCCACCGGAGGTGGACTTCTTGGTTTTAAGAAGAATAATAAGATGCCTGGTAATGCTGGTGGTCGCCGGACTTGCGCTACTGCTCCTGCCCGCTTTTTCCGGTCCCGCGAGCGTCTCGCCGCGGGACCTCGAGGTCGGCTTACCGGACTCGAGCGCCGGGGGATGCCTCAAGCTCACCTGGCGGGTTGATGATCCCTCCGGGGTGACGGCCTACAGGGTATTCCGCTCAGACATGCCCGATGTCGGTTTCGAGCCGGTCTTTGAAGGTCCCGTCAATGCGGTATCCGGGAACCTGATGGACTTCGTCGACACGGGCCCTACGGACGGTAGGACCTACTACTACAAGGTCTCGCTGGTTGGGCGCGATGGCCTGGAGATCGGCGCGACAGATGTCGCCAGCGGCGTGCTCCCGCCGAAGCACCGCGACTCCGGTGGAATAGCCGGAAAGCGAATAATCATCTCGATCTACGACCAGCGGATATACTTCCTCGAGGACGAAGTGTTTATAAAATCGCACCTCTGCTCCACAGGCGTCGACTCCCATCCGACGCCGGGAGGGGTCTTCAAAGTCGATTATCACGAGTACTGCTTGGT
>JAENXM010000118.1 GCA_016649525.1 Actinomycetota bacterium | reverse complement strand
TGTTGTCAGTGAGGAGGGAGACAAGCTTGGCGTCGTAACCGATTATATCAGCGGGTCTGCCCAGGACCTTCTCCTTGTCGAGGATGAGAACAGGAGGGAGTTTGAGATACCTTTCGTAGGCGAGTTCGTCAAGAAGGTCGACCGCGAAGCTTCGGCTATCACGGTCAAGGTCATAGAAGGGCTGGTGCCACGGGATTGAAGGCACACCTGTTCTGTACGCTCCCCGGCATGCTGGCATCACCGTTAGAGGCCGGGGTCCTGAAGAAGGCCCGCGAGACGGGCGCGCTCGAGGTCTTTCTGCACGACCTCCATGAACTGAGTCCCGACCCGCACCGCAAGGCCGACGACTGCCCGTACGGGGGCGGACCGGGGATGGTACTGAGGGTCGACGTGGTCGCGAGCGCCCTGGAGAGCGCCTTCGATGTTGATGCTGACAGGGTAAGGGAGCGGATGCCGGTGGTGCTTCTGACCCCGCAGGGGCGGAGGCTGGACCAGGACCTTGTCCGCTCGCTCGCCGACGAGGAGAGCATTGCCTTCATCTGCGGCAGATATGAGGGGGTTGACGAGCGGATAAGGGAGCACCTTTCGAGCCTCGAGGTCTCACTCGGCGACTTCGTGCTCGCGGGGGGCGAGATAGCCGCGGCGGCGGTCCTGGAGGCGATCGCGCGCCTTCTTCCGGGGGTGCTCGGCAACGTGCGGTCGCTGGAGGAGGAGTCTTTCAGCGGGCCCCTGCTCGAGTATCCCCAGTACACGAGGCCCGCATCATATAGAGGCTGGGAGGTTCCAGAGGTCCTATTGTCGGGAGACCACGGGCGTGTCAGGCGGTGGCGCGCGGAGCAGGCCGTCCAGCGCACAAGGGGTAGGCGGCCCGACCTTCTCGCGGAAGAAGGGGAGCACGAAGGTGAAGAATGAGTTGTGCAACTTCCACTCCCTTCTGCTATAGTCTACTGGTTTAAGGGAGCGATGGCATGAGAGAGATAGAGACAATCGAGAGAAGCCAATTGAGGGAGGACGTGACTCCCTTTGTCCCGGGGGATACGGTCAAGGTCGTTATCGAGATCAAAGAGACCACGGGAATGGGGGACAAGAAGACTGTTCGCTCCCGCACGCAGGCATTTCAAGGGCTTGTGATCAGGAGGCAGGGCTCAGGGGCGCGGGAGACGTTCACCGTGAGGAAGATCTCGTTCGGCGTTGGAGTTGAACGCACCTTCCCGGTCCATTCGCCGATCCTCAAGGAGATTACCGTCGTTCAAGAGGGCGACGCCAGAAGGGCCAAGCTTTACTACATAAGGAAAAAGGTGGGGAAGGCGGCCCGCGTGAGGAAAAAGAAGCTGTCCTGACAATTGACTCCTCTTTTCGGTTCAAATGGTGAAGATGAAAGCGGGGGCCACAGACCCCCGGAAACACCCGGCACGGAATCACAGGACAAGGGCATAGCGGCGCCGCCTGTTGATGAGGCCCAAAGCACGGCGTGGACTCCTGAAACCAAGGTTGAAGAGAAACTTCCAGGCCGCTCGATTGCGCGTTTTCTTGTCGAGGCCCTCATCATCCTGGGGCTGGCGGCCGTCGTCGCGATCATCATACAATCCTTTTTCATCAAGGCCTTTCTCATACCGTCATCATCCATGAGCCCGACCCTGCAGATCGGTGACCGCGTAATGGTAGAAAAGGTCACCTATTACTTCACCAAGCCCCATCTGGGGGACATAATCGTGTTCCGCTACCCGCCTTCCGATCCGAGGGCACTGAACACCAACAATGTTTTTTACTGGCCCTTTCAGCAGATAGGGGAGACACTGCACATCACTAACCGCGGGACGACACCGTACGTGAAGCGCGTGATTGGAACCGGGGGCGAAACCGTAGAGTTGAGGAAGGGAAAACTCTACGTAAACGGTAAGAGAATACAGGAGGATTACATAGTGGATGACGGGAGCGACTACGGTCCGGTCGAGGTGCCGAAAGGGATGCTGTTCTGCCTCGGCGACAACAGGCCGAACTCGCGTGACAGTCGCTTCTGGGGAATGGTTCCGATAAGGGCCGTTATCGGAAGGGTGTTTTTGAGGTGGTGGCCGTTGAGCCGTTTTGGGTCTGTCCCTTCACCGTAGGATACGACACGTGGTACTTGGTTCAAGCGTCGAGGTAGATTCTAGAAGGCTGTCTGTAAAGCAGGTGCGCGAGCTGCTCGAGAACATCTCTACGCCCCGACCCGAGCTTCTCTCTGTCTTATGCGGGGACCCGAGGGTCACAGTCAGGCGCATCGCGTACCGCCTCTTGCGGCAGGGCGGTGACATGGCCTCGAACGAGGAGATCTTCCGCGACGGCGAGGTGAGGTACCTGGCGGGGACCGATGAAGCCGGCCGTGGCGCTCTGGCGGGCCCGCTTGCCGCCGCCGCGGTCATGTTCGCGCCGGGCACGGTCATTGAGGGCGTGAGGGACTCAAAAGAGCTGCTTCCGGACCGGAGGGAAGAGCTATACGACAAGATTCTCTCCGAGGCCGTAAGCGTTTCAGTCTCCTTCGTCGACCCCGGCCTTGTCGACAGGTGGGGAGTCCAGCTGGCGAACCTCAAGGCGCTGGGCGACGCCGTGAACGGCCTCGACTCGAATTGCCAGCGCGTGATATGCGATCACTTCTCGCTCGTCGGTTGCAGCGTGCCCGTCTTCGGGATCCCGCAGGCCGATGCCACTTTCCAATCGGTCGCCGCGGCTAGCATCATCGCCAAGGTTGAGCGTGACCGCGTCATGCGGTCGCTCGACGCCCGCTTCCCTCCGTATAACTTCATGGAAAACAAGGGGTACGGCACCGAGGAGCACCTGCAGGCCCTGGTGGAGTACGGACCCTGCGAAGTCCACCGCCGCACCTTCAGGGGAGTCCTGCCAGAGGACGAAGAGATCAGCCTCTGGGAGTCGTAAGGTGGCAAAGGTCGACAGGCGTAAATCACTCGGACGCCGGGGAGAGGACCTGGCCTGTGAGTACCTCGAGCGCAACGGTTTCACAATAGTGGAACGCAACTACCGAACGCAGAGGGGAGAGATCGATATCATCGCCCGCCGGGAGAACTGCGAGGTTTTCGTTGAAGTGAAAACCAGGAGGACCGGCGATTACGGCGAGCCCGAGGAAGCCGTGACTGGCACGAAGGTCCGGCGCATAAGGGCTGTAGCCTCAGAGTACCTCGGCGAGAAGGGGCTCGGTACGGACGTCCGCTTCGACGTGATCAGCGTTCTCATCGACTGTGACGGCAACCTGAAGGATCTAAGGCATATCCCCGAAGCCTTCTAGATTCGGCGCCCTCTCGATCGCTACAGGAACAGGTCCGATCTAAGCTTTGAAAGTCCCCCTGACAGTTCAATGAACACAATCGCGAGCGCCACGTACGCCACGGGCCCCCAGAATACTGACAGCGCGAAGGTCACGATCGAGGTTATCAGGACCTTTGGTACCGCGTTCGATGCAAATCCCCATATCGCCCAGCTGATCCCCTGGGCGGCGCCCCCGATAACGAGTGGGACACCGACAAGAACAGCGACGAGCCAGGCGGCGCCACGGAAGAGCACGGGCTGAATAAGGCGTCGGCTTTCCGATAGCGCTTTCCTGCCCGGGAATTCACCGAGGACGCGTGCCGGTACCGCGAGTGTGAACCAGACCAGAAACAGCAGGCCGGGGATTATCAAAAGGATCAACCCGCCGAGTATCGCCAGACCTATAAGGAGGAGGGCGAGGAAGACACCCCAGAACAGCCGTCGATCGTGTATCCACCCGAACGCATCCGTCCATCCAAGCGGGCGGTTGTCGAGCGTAAAGGCGGTGAGCAACGGTATGGCCCCCGCGTAGTAGATCGCCAGGACGAACGCCACCACCACCAGGGCGAGGAAGAGAAGGCCCACCAATCCCTGCCCCATACTACCCCTTGCCTCGGGGTTTCTCGCCATAGCCAGCAGACTCATCGCGAAGGCCGGGAACGACACAACAGCTGCCATCCCCAGGAACGTGTTCGGGTTGCCGTAACATATCCTGTATGCGCGGACTATCGTGTATTTTACTTTGACTCTATCGGATATAGACTCGCCGGTCTGTCCGCTTTCCCGAATCTCGCCCTCTTCAGCCATAGGTGCTCCTTTTCTCGAATATGCTTAGAAGCCGCCGATAACGAGGTTGATTATTCTTCAGTGACACAGGGATATCAAGTCAGCTCGCTGGTTCGCGTAACGAATGACTCAATGGTCGGGGACTGGATTTTGGCTTAAAATGATGGCAGTTAGCAGCTCGGTGCATGGCACTTCGCAAAAGGTCGGGATATTGAGTACAAAAAGCGATGCAACTGGCGGGAAGAACCTGGATAGCCGCATGGTTATCAAGAGGCTGCTAGATGTCTTCTTATCAGGGATCGCAGTGGTTCTTCTTGCCATACCACTTCTCTTCATAGCCGTGGCCATAAGACTGGACTCGAAAGGGCCGGCGTTGTTTAGACAGGAACGCATAGGGAAGGACGCGCAGCCTTTTATGATCTGGAAATTCCGCACTATGAAACAAGGGGCCGAGGCGGAAACCACTCACATCTACATTGGTGCTGATAACCCAAACATAACCAGAATAGGCTACTGGTTGAGACGCTGGGCATTGGATGAACTTCCGCAGTTGCTAAATGTCTTCAAGGGCGACATGAGTCTGGTAGGGCCAAGGCCTACTTTGAGATACCAGGTAGAGAGATACGATGAAAGGCAGAAGCTGAGGCTGCAGGTGAAGCCGGGGCTGACCGGCTGGGCCCAGGTGAACGGAAGAAACAAGCTGAACTGGTCGCAAAGGATGGAATACGATATATGGTATGTGCAACACTGGTCCCTGCGCATGGACGCGAAGATAATGCTGTTAACACCAATGGCGGTTCTGAGAAGAGACTTTGCTTATGCGGACGACGCCGCGCAGGATGACATAGTCCGCCCTGTATGAGCTGGCGAGGGAACATGATGGGAATGAGTTTTAAAAGCTTGGGGGAAGGGGTCAAGATATACCCTACAGCCAAAATGATTAAGCCGGAAGTGATTGAAATCGGCGCCTACAGCATGATAGATGATTTCACTTTTATCTATGGCGGAAAGGGCGTGCGCATAGGTAGATATGTACATATCGGGTCCTTCGTCAGCGTGATAGGCGGAGGAGAGCTAGAGGTCGGCGACTATGCCGACATCGCCACGGGTGCCAGGCTCGTGACAGGCACTGATCACTATGCGGGAGGAGCCCGAATGTCTACTGCCCTCCCGCCCGAGCAGCGGAATGTAAGGTTAGGGAAGATAGTCCTGGAGAGAGATGGCTTTATTGGAACAAATGCCGTGATCCACCCAAACGTGGTTATAGGCGAGGGAGCTGTTATTGGCAGTTGCAGCCTGGTGTTGACGGACTGTGAGCCCTGGACAATCTATGCAGGTATACCTTGCAGGCCGATTGGCAGGCGGCCCCGAGTGAACAGGCCGGATATCTAGATGGGAACCGGATCAAACGAAACCCGCCCTGGTGAGGCGATTCCCCTTACGAAGCCGACGCTGCCACCCCTTAATGAATACCGGTCCAGGCTGGAACAGTTGTGGAAGACCGGCCAGGTCACCAACGGGCCGCTGGTGCGCGAAACCGAGACTCTGCT
>JAENXM010000061.1 GCA_016649525.1 Actinomycetota bacterium | reverse complement strand
CGTAACCCTTGTCCCAAGACGAAAGGATCGAGGCCATCACCTCGGCGCCCGCCCCGCGGTCGATCCCGGCCTCAGACCCCGCCGTACGCAAGAGCTCCCGCTCCGACCGGGAAGCGGCCTCGGTCTCGATCTCGTTCCTGCGGTGCTTATACAGGGCGCTCAATTTGTCTAGGATATCCATCAGACCGGAAGGCGGAGAATACGTCAGGCCCGCGACAGCCCTGCCCGACGACGTGAGGAAAGCGGTCGTGGGCCACCCACCCTGGTTGTACCTGCGGTTGAGGTCCGGCCTCCTGTCGCTGTCGACCCTCACCGGGATGAAATCACGGTTGATCCGCTCGATTATCCCGGGGTCGGAGTAAGTGGTCTCGTCCATCACGTGGCACCAGTGGCACCAGACAGCGGAAATCGACAACAGGACGAGCTTGCCCTGCTCTCGAGCCTCCTTGAAGGCGCTCCCGCCCCACCGGCGCCAGGATATCTCGCCGGCCCGGTTGGGCCTCGGGCTGAATCGGAACTCTTCCTTTCCTTCAGCCACTGCACTCCCGCCTTTCATTGCTGTTGCCCACTCTTCTACTCGAGAGAAACTCCTCCCGGGTGACCGGCAGCAGGAGATGGCACTGGGGGTTGCTCATGGCTCTCAGGTCTACCGGGGAGTTCCCCGGGGAAGCCAGCACACCCTGGGAGGAGTCTATCTCCCTGTCTCTTTTTTCTCGTCACGGGGGACACTCTGCCCACCCGTGCGCATTACCTTCTGCATCGTCACGCATGGGTACTTCGAATCCGAACAGTGCGGACAGCAAAGCCCGATCTCTTTTGCGCTCTTCTTAGAGCTATATTTTGAGACTCCGTAAGCCCCTCTGCGAAACAATCCTTTGATCCTCCTGCTTAACCCAACCCTCTCTTCAAAAGATGATAGATGCATATGCTGTGAAGCACATTGACATCAATCAATGAACAAATAACTATTATGAGGTTATGGCGGAGATAAAAGAACCAGCATCGGGGAAGATCATCGCTGTCTCCGACATGCACTTCGGAGACGAGACCCAGCTGCTCAACGACGGGCACCTTGCCGACCGCTTCGTACAGGTCCTCGCGGGACGCGGGCCTGTCGAGGAGCTGGTGCTTCTCGGCGACCTTCTGGATCTCTGGGTCAAGACGCTCGTCCCCGCGATGCGCGACGGGCGCCGTTTCATCGAGGGTATCACCGGCCTCGATAACGTGAAGAAGATCGTTTACGTCCCGGGCAACCACGACCACCAGGTCTTCATGGACGCCTTCCGTGAGGAAGTAGAGGCGAGGGTCAAGCGCGGAGACCTTACAACCCCGAAATTCATGCCGGCACGCAGCTATGAAGGGGCTGTGATAAGCGGCCTGGCGCGCCCGGGGTCCGGCATTTCCTACTCGCTCGTCTATCCGTTCATCACCCGCTTTGTGGACGGGAGGGAGGTCGTCTTCACCCACGGACACCACCTCGACTTCTACGACCCTTCTTTCGGTTGGGCCCGCACGTTCTGGCTCTCGAGGCGAATCATAAAGAAGAGGAGGAAGCGGGCGACACTGCACGACATCGAGATGGCGAACCTGCCGTTCTGCGGGGCGATGTCGGTCGCGCCCTGGGTGCCGGAGCTGGTGGCCGAGGGCCTTCGCTTCTACAGCATCATCAATTTTTTCGCGAGGCTCTTCCGCACGAAGACCATGCAGCAGTCCGTCCTCACGGACACCCTGATAAAGGAGAACTACGACGAGATACGCGGCCTGCTCCCGCTCCTCGGCCATCCGGAGCCCGCCTGCTTCATCTTCGGACACACGCACCGCGCCGGGATCGGTAAGATACCCGGGACGGATATCACCGTCGCCAACACGGGCTGCTGGACGCGGCAGGAGGACGAGGGAGTGCCGGGCCTGACCTGGGTCGAGGTCGAGCGGGACGTGAAGCTCTTCCGGCTCGCGGATAGCGGGGCTGAGCTAATGTACAGCGAGAGAATCTAGCGAAATACCCTTTGTGAAAGGAGGGCAAAGGATGGAATGCCAGAACCTCGAGAAGAACCTCTCCTTTTGCAGTTGCACCTACGAGCCCTGCAGCAGGAAGGGGATGTGCTGCGAGTGCATCCAGTACCATGTGACCAAGCGAGAGCTGCCGGCGTGCGCGTTCCCGCCCGAAGCGGAGAAGACCTACGACAGGTCTTTCGAGAAGTTCATCAAAACACAGAAGTGAACCTAAGCGCCGCGCCAGCCATCAAGGCTAAACGCGGCGCCCTCTCCCGTGTGATGCTGCTCCGCAAGCAGAGCGAGCTAACTCATATTAGCAAAGCAAGCCTTTTGTTGTCAACCCCTCTCACGCACTTCAAAGTCACGTTTCAAGACCTGACCCCATTAAGGTGACCATCCTGTTGGCGACCGCGTCCCAGCTGAAGTCCTCCTCGACCGCGGACCTCATCAAGGTGCCCATCTCCCGGAGGGTGTGCTCGGGCATACCAAGCACCTCCCCCGCAGCCGCGGCTATCCTGAAGACCAGCTTCTCGCGCGTGCCCAGCAGGAGCGAGTCCGCGTTGCTCCCCCATGCTTTCTTGAGGGGAGCGAGCGCCGTCTCGAGCCCCGAGTGATACGAGGCGATCGGCACCACGCCGCAGGCCATAGCCTCCGTCGCTACCATCCCGAACGCCTCCGGTGCGAGGGACGGCACGAGAAGAGCACGCGCATGTGGCAGCAGGAACTGGTGCTCCTCGGGAGCGAGGTACCCCGTAAAGACAACCGAGCCTGAAAGGTCAAACCGTTCACAGAGCCGCAGGTAATCGTCTAGCGTACCCTCGCCCGCAAGTTCATCGAGGAAGGTGAGGACGGGCGTGAACGGTGAGTCCGCCCGCGTGTATCGGCGGTTGCCATACTCGCAGAGGTCGCGCAATCTTCTTACATCACCGGCGTCCAGCGCTTCGAGCATCAGCTGGAGAACCCCCCTCAACTCCCCGAAGCCTACCACCACGAGGCAAGCCTCAGGGTGCTCCCGCATTATGAGCGGCATGGCCGGCAGGACGCACTGCACGCCCTTTGTCTCGAGGAGCTTCCCGAGGAACATCAAGAACGGGCGGCCGGCCTCAGCGAGGGCGGTCAGGTCCTTCTCCAGATCCGGCTCGGGAAGCCAGTCAGGGCAGTTGGCATTTATCCTCTCGACCTCACGCTCGATGTCGCCGGCCGCATCTCCGCCGGCGCCCTCTTCTTCCCGGCGTCCCAAGAAATCGCCAACGGCAACGCCGGCGGTCCTCTCCTCCACCCGAGCGAGCAGATTGCGAACGGACTCGGGCAGACTGCGGTCCGCCATCTCGAAGAGCACTGTATCGACCCCCGGCGCGATGAAGACCGTCTTGTCCGATACATCAACGACATGACTGAACACCTCGCGCACAACTGCGGCGCTGTGCTCGCTCGGGGCGATGACCCCGCGCGCCCCGGTGAGGCCCTCTGCCCCGTACCCTAAGTACCGCGGGTCCTTCTTGATCGTGAACTCAATCTCTGATCCGTGTACCGTCACGAAGTAAGGCACGCCCTCCTTCTCGGCAACGGGCCGGACGATACAGGGAAGCATGACCGCGTGGTTGACCTGTATGGCGTCAGGCGCGAACTGCCCGATGACGCGCTCGAGCGCCGCCCGGTTCTTGTCGACGTATCCCGCGAGCTCCCCCTCGGTCAGGTCCGTGAATTCCTTGACCGTGAAACCGGGGTAGTTGTCGTAGACGTAAACCGGCAGGAGTCCCCCAATCTCCGGCTTCAAGACCATGCAGGTGCCCGGATAGTCGGTCTCCTGCCGCCAGACCACTTCAAGGCCCATATCCCCGGAACCCCCCCGCATAAAAACGGATACGAAGTCGAGCCCGGGGTCGTCCTCCTGACACATGACGACGAGGTTGTGTCCCTGGCGGCAGAGCGCGCGTGAAAGCGACTGCACGTACTGGTTGCTGCCGGTGCCCCTCAAAAGGTAGCCGTGGCAGATAAGGATCCTCATACCTGCTCCAATCAGTAACGCAAGGGCTTAAAGTCCGAGAAGTCGCCGGGCGTTCTCGAAGAAGACCGCCTTGTTGAACTCCTCACCCATATCTAACGCCAGTATGCTCTCGATACAATCGTTGTAAGCATACGGGATGTTCGGATAGTCGCTTCCAAAGAGTAAACGGTCGGACAGCCCGAGAAGGACCTCACGATCAAAGTCTGCTGGGACCTCCAGCGGCGGGAACTCTCGTTTTCTGACCAACTCCCGCATGACCTCCGCGTCGATGAAGTTCACCGAAGTGTCCAGGTAGAGGTTCGGGTAGCGTTTTGCCATGTCGAAGAACCTGTCGAACTCGAACGCGCCCATATGCGCGACCACTACCTTCATTTCCGGGAAACGCTCCATCACAGGCTCGAAGTGGTCGGCGCCGACGTACTCGTTAGCGATGGGAGCGGTGCCGGCGTGGATGGCGAGTATCCGCCCGTGCTCCACTACCACTTGATATACCTCCATCATACGCTCATCCGTGGGATAGAAATCGCTCACCAGCGGCTGCAACTTGATGCCGAAGAAGCCGCGCTCCAATAACAGCCTTTCGACCATCTGGATGTTGCCGACATCGTCCGGGAAGACGGTAGCAAACGGTAAGGCCGCCGGGTTCCTCTTCGCAAAAGCGTCGGTCCAGCTGTTCAGCTCCGCCGCCATTCCCGGCTTGTGCGCGTAGTTGTACACGGTGAACCTAGAGACGCCAAACCCCGTGAGAGTCCGCGCGAGGCCGTCGGGAGAGTCCTGGTAACGGATCCTCCAGTTGCGGCTTTCGAAATATTCCCAGATCGAGTCTAAGAGCTTCTCCGGGAAGAAGTGAGAGTGCATGTCGATGATGTTCCCGGCCAAGTAGTCAGGAACCAACCTTACCCCTTCCCAAGCAGTCTTGCCATGTACGGACGTCGGGGCGAAAGCGCCACCGACAGCATGAACTCGGCAAACAGGACCAGCACTATGGTGGCTCCGGAGGGGATGTCGAACCCCGAGGAAAGGAAGAGCCCCGCGACGACCGATGTCACCGCCGCGACAAGTGATATGACTATCACCCCGCGGTAGTTACGCGTCAACTGCAGGCCCGTCGCGCCCGGTATCACCAGCAACGCCGATACAAGGATGATGCCGACCAGTTTTATCGAGACGACTATAGTAACGGCCATCGCCACCAGGAGCCCGTAGTAGACAAAGCGGACGGGCACGCCGCTCGCAGTCGCCGTCTCCTCGTCGAAAACGAAAAAGAGAAGCTCCTTGAAGAAAAGAACGAGGAAGGTGATGACCAGGGCCGAAAGCGCCGCGGCTGATATGACGTCGGTCCAGCTCAGGGCGAGGATGCTGCCGAAAAGGTAGCTCATGAGGTCGAGGTTGTAGGCGTGGGCAAGGCTGACAAGGAGAACGCCGAATGCCATCGCGGAGGCGAACAGTATCCCGATGACAGCATCCTCGTGTAGGCGGCCCTTGCGCGACAGCCACCCGATGCCGCCGGCAACAAGGACGCAGAAGCCGCCAGCTGTGAGGATGGGGTCGACCCCGGCTACTATCCCTATCGAGACACCGCCGAACGCGGCGTGCGAGATGCCCATCCCTACGAAAGCGAGGCGCCTTACTATCACGAAAAAAGAGATGAAGGAGCAGGTCACGGCGATGATGAGCCCCCCGACGAGCGCCCTCTGGCCGAACCCGTAGGCGAGCATCAGCCGTCCTCCCCCGCTCCCCTGCCCTGGCCGCCGACCCCGACGAGGAAGTCGAACTCGCAGCGGTAGGCCTCCTTGAGCTTCTCGCTCCCCAGTACCTCCTGCGGCTTGCCGTGAAGGTGCATGGTACGGTTTATGCAGACCATCTCGTCGGCGAACCGGGCAAGGACGTTTACGTCGTGCGAAACGAATATGACGGAGAGGCCCAACTGCTCTTTCAGCTCGACGAGCAGCTCCATGAACTGCTGCTGGGCCGGCAGGTCCAGCCCGGCGGTGGGCTCGTCAAGGAGCAGGATGTGGGTCTCGCGGCACAGCGCTCGCGCCAGGAACGCCCGCTTCTGCTCCCCGCCCGAGAGCTCACCGATCGGGCGCCTCTCGAGGCCCTCGAGGCCGACCATCCTGATGCCCTCGCTGACGGCCTCCCTGTCGACCTTCGTCGGAAACCTGAGTGTCCCGATGCAGCACGTTCGCCCCATCATCACCACGTCGAACACGGATACCGGGAAGATGGGGTCGAAGACGACCTGCTGTGGCATGTAGCCTATGTGGTGGAGCTCGTGCTTGAGCTCGCCGGGTGTCATCCCCATGACGCGGACAGTGCCCCTGTCGGGCCGGACAAGGCCCAGCACGACCCGTAGCAGTGTCGTCTTGCCCGCGCCGTTCGGACCCACGACCCCGAGGAACATCCTCTCCTCCAGGGAAAAACTTATGTCCTCGAGGACCGTATGACCGGCGAGGCTCACCCGGACGCCTTCGAGCTCGATGAGCGTCCTTGTCCCTCCGGCGGAACCGTCAAAGAACTCGGCGACCCTGCAGGCGCGCGTCACTTCAAGGCCTCCCTCATCATCGCAACATCGTGCCTCATGAGCTCGATGTAGCCGCTGACATCCGGGTTGTCGGGGTTTCCCAGCGGATCGAGCTTCCTGACGACCACGCCGGGGCCGGCCTCCTGCGCGATGACCACGGCGGCCTTGTCACCGAACTGCGGCTCGGCGAAGACGACCTTGATGCCGAGTGCCTTTATGTCATCCACCAGTTTCGCGATGTCATGGGCGCTCGGCTCCTTGCCGGGAAGCTCCTCGACCACCCCGGCCTGGCGGAGGCCGTAGCGAGCCGCGAAGTAGGTCCAGACGGGATGCAGCGCTACGAAATCTTTACTCGAGAACTTCGACGTCACCGTCTTTATCTGGCTGTCCAGGGTCTCGAGCTTCTTAACATAGTCGGCAGCGTTTCTGCTGTATTCATCCTCATGGGCGGGGTCAGCCTCGATGAGGCCGTCACGGATCGCTTCGACCTCATATACAGCCAGGCTCGGGTCGAGCCAGACATGCGGGTCGTAGAGCCCCTCGGTCTTCAGAAGCCGCGAGCGCGGCACCGCTTCGGCCGCCACGACATTCACCATCCCGGGATTAGCGACCTTTCGCACGATATCCGTCACCCAGCTCTCGAGGTCGAGTCCGTTCGTGACGAAGACCCTCGATTCACTCAAGAACTTCATCTGCCCGGAGGTCGGCTCGAAGGTGTGCGGGCTCGCGCCGGGCGGGACCATCGTCTCGACCTCGACAAGTTCTCCGCCGACGTTCCTGCAGAAATCGGCGAGCGGCACGATCGATGCGGTTACCTTGACCTTGCCGCTGGCCTGCCCGCCGCCGCAGCCGGTTACACTCGCAAGCGCGCAAACCACGATTGCCGCTACGACCAGAGGTGAACTATCTCTTATATGGAACTTGTTCATTATTGTTCCCGTTGAACAAGAATCATGCTCCCGTCTTCGGCCTGATGACGACCTCGCGGATAACGTCACCCGGGGCGATCGAGTTCACCACTTCCATGCCTGATACAACTTTTCCGAAGACGGTGTACTGTCCGTCGAGGTCCGGCTGCGGGGCGAGGCAGATGTAGAACTGGCTGCCGCCCGAGTCAGGGCTCGACGAACGCGCCATCGCAAGGGTGCCGGTCTCGTGCTTTCGGTCACTGAACTCGGCGGGAAGATAATAGCCGGGTCCGCCCGTGCCGACGTCGGTCGCGTTGGGGTCCTTGCTCTTGGGGTCTCCGCCCTGTATCACGAACCCCGGCTCAACCCTGTGGAACGTCGTCCCGTTGTAAAAGCCGGTCCTCGCCAGGTGTAGGAAGCTCGCCACCGTCACCGGCGCCACGTCCGGGTAGAACTCAAGCACGATGTCTCCCTTGTCCGTCTTGATGACACCCTGCACGTTTGCGCCGTCCTGTCCGTCCGGAAAGGAATCAAGGGTCTTTACGGGTGTACCGTCAGGCCCGAACTGCACCGCCGAGGACGGGGTCAAGCCCGCGGAAGTTGAGGCTGGAGGCTCCTCCGGTTCTTCGGCCTCCTTCTTGGACCCGCCGCAACCGCCGACACCCAGCAGGACGACCGTCGCGCAGACGACGGCCGCTGTCAGAATCGAATAATTTCTTCTCATGACACCCCTTTCCACGCTGAATTCTCTTGCCACCAGCAAAGTATAACAGGAGAAAAAATCGGGGTCAGGTCTTGTTTTTTACATTTTCTGCCGAAAAACGGATTGAACGCACAAAACAGGACGTGGCCCGGTACAAGGAAGGTCAAAAGGTGAAAACCGGCCCGGCGCAGAAATAAACGCAAAATGCAAGGTTTGCTTGCGCGTTAAAGGGGGTTGCGACCTTGGGTATAGAAAGCGGTTCGAGCAGGACTCTTCTCGAGAGCACCGGCTGGCTTGCTGCGCACCGGCGGAACCAGGCGTGGCTTAGACAGAACCCCGTCGACCTTCACATGAGCAGCTTCACGGGGGGAGCGGCGCTCGAAAACGCTTCGACCACGAAGCGGAACAGATGGCTCGCGTGGAGCTTTCCCCTCTTCGGCAGAGGACGCGAATAGAATTAAGCATCACTGGACATGTGACCCCGGTCGCGATGTTGGCGAACGCGCCCTCCGAGGCGTCGAGGATTCCCGAGACCCTCGCGCTCCTCTCGACGGATTCGTAATCGGTTTCGAGAGCTACTACCTTCGGCAAGCCCTTCCACAACTCCTCGCGGATCTTCCATACGCCGCCGGCATTTCATATTTTCCTTCATTCGAGCGACTTCTGTAAGGTTCAGGGCATTCCGGCTCATTTTGCTTCCCATCCTTATCAAACCAAAGCCTACGGAAAGAACCGTCCTTCACGCTCCATGCTAGTATTGCTTGAAT
>JAENXM010000195.1 GCA_016649525.1 Actinomycetota bacterium | reverse complement strand
CCGTACCTGAAGTACATGGAGCGCTCTACCAGAATCGGCTCACTGCTCTTGATGCTTGAGGATACCTCCTCGGCGGAAAGCCCCTCCTCGCTGTCAACCGGTATCGTGTAGCGGGAGTGGGCTATGACCATGTAGCTCCTGTCGATGTACCTGCCCTTGCTCAGCAGGTATCGGATATCCACCTTCGCGTCGGTGTCCCCGGGATTCGAGAGAAGTATGAAGGTGTCGAACCCTTGCGCCGTATAACCCTCCGCCAGGTACCATTCTGTCCGGGGGCCGACGGAGCCAAGCGCGTCGTGTCCGCCCATTATCCCGTTGTAGTCGAAGTACATCGTCCGCTCCACCGCTATCTTCACGTCCGGCGAACGCACGAGAGCCGAGAACTCGCGCTTCTCCCATCCTTTTATCTCGTCCGCTATTACCGTATAACGCGCGTGCGGCCCGACGCGGAACGGTATCTCCCCTCTGAGGCCGTGATTATCGAGCAGGGTAAGCGTCACGTCGGCGGGCATGTCCGACGGGTTCATGAGGAGGAAGTAGGTGTCGAAACCGTAGTTGGTGCACCCTTCCGCGAAGTACCAGTCGTTTGACAGCGCCGTGACCCCGGGCGAGTTGTGCCCCTCCCTTATCCCCCTGTAATCGAAGTACATCGAACGCTCCGCGACCACCGGCCGGTCGGCGGTGACCCTCGCCGAGAACTCGGTTTGCTCCAGGCCCGGTAGCAAATCGACCGCGACCGTGTACCGCGAGTAGGGCTGTACGGTGAAAGTCTCATCGGCCGTCGTCCCGTCGGACTTCATGAACGTCACCGTCACATTCGCGGCTTCGTCCCCGGGGTTCTGGACCAGGATGAAAGTGTCGAAGCCCCAGGTGGTGCACCCCTCCGGCAGGTACCACTCCTCCGCGGGTGCTGTGACACCCGGGGAGTCGTGCCCGCCCGGGAAGAGCCCGCGGTAGCGGAAGTACATCGAACGCTCCGGTATCACCTCTCCCCTGGTCGCCTCCACGGTGGTCGACACCTCCTGGTTCACCAGCATGTCGTCCACCTTCACCGTCTTCCTGCTGTTAGGCTCGAGCTCGACGTCCTCATTAAAAGTCTTCCCACCGGGCAGCATGTAAGTGAGCCTCGCCTCGGCCTTCTCGTCCTTCGGGTTCGCGAGCAGTATGTAGGTGTCGAAGGTCTCGGGCTCCGGCTCGCCGATCACCCTCTTGCCCCAGGCGAACTTCTCGTCCCAGTAGCCCGTGAGCCGGTCGACGCTGACACCGGCGTTACTGCCGGTCGAGTGGATGAACAAACCCTGCCCGATGTACATGCCGGCGTGGCCGACCGGGGCTGAGGTGTCGTTCGTCGCGTCCTTGTAGAAGAATATGGGGTCGCCCGCGAGGAGCTCCTTCCGACTTATGGTTGCGTATCTCTTGTCGCGGGCCTGGTCGTCAGCGCTCCGCATCATCGGGTAGCCGAGGACTGTCGAAAGGACATAATAGGTGAGGCCCGAGCAGTCGTAGCCGCGCTCGGCGTCCGACTCGCCGCCCCAGACGTAGGGCGCCCCGATTTTGACGAAGGCGCTGTCGAGGGCCTTCTCGCGCTTCGTCCCCATCCAGGGGGTCTGGCAGTGAAGCCAGTCGAAGCTCTCCTTTATGTAGTCCACGCGCCAGTCATCGAGCTGGTCCAGCTTCTGCAGGCTGTAGGCCATCTCCCCCCGCGGATAGTTGTCGCCCGGCCACGTCTGGGTGCCCTTGATCTTCAGGTGAAGGTCGTGCGCGACAATCAGGTAACCCTGGTATGGAGGCCCGCGGGGGTAAAGGCCGTTAAGGTACTTGACCTGGTCGTCCATCTTGAGACCCATCACGAGGCCGGTGAGGGCGATCTGAGTCGTAACCGGGTCGCGCGAGCGGAACGAGCCGTCACCGAAACCTGTGAGGTAGCCGTGCTTGACGGCGAGGTTGGCGTACTTGAACTCGGGGTCCGTGCTCTTGATGTCCGTGAAGCTTATGCCGGGGTCGATCCCCTCGGACTGCCGCCGGAAGAGCTTCACGAGCGCCTGGGCGTAGTCTATCCTCGCCACGGCGTCACCCGGGTAGAAGTTGCCGTCGGGCGCGCCGCTCATGTAACCATTGTCGGCCGCGTAGTTGATAGCCGCCTGTACGTCGGCGGGCTGGTTGGCTATATCCGGGAAGTTCGCCGCACGCGAGGCGCCCGGCAGCAGCGTTATGAGGAGCGATACCGACAGGACGGCCGCCGTTACCATTCGTCTCCTGAGGCTCCCTCTAACATTCACGACAGTTACCTCGTGCAGCCTTCCGCGAAATACCATTCGGTCGCGGGAGCGGTCTCTCCCATCGCGCTGTACCCCCCGAGCCTCGCGCCCTGGGCCTTGTACACCGACCGCTCCACCACTATCGGCTGCTCACTCGTCACCTGCGTCCAGACCTCAGTGTTCTCGAGCCCCGGTACCTCGTTCAGGAATATCGTCTGCCGCGACCGCGCGGTGACCACTACTCCCTTGTTGACCTTACGGCCGTCCTGCCCCGCAAACTCCAGGTCCACCCTCGTGTCCGTCGAGTTCGGATTCGAAAGCAGGACATAACTCTCGAAGCCCGCGCCGGTACAGCCGCCGGCGAGATACCACCGGGAGGAGGGAGCGGGGACTCCGGTCGAGTTCGAGCCCTCTCTGGCGCCCTTGTAGTCGAAATACTCGGACCTCTCGACGACCACCGGCTGCGCCGCGATCACCTGGACGGACACGTCCTTACCGGAGAGTCCCGGGACATCGTTCAGGTGAACCGTCTTCCTGCTGTTCGCCGGAAGCTCGTAATATTCCGTTATGAAACTGCCGTCCGGGACCATGTAGATGGTGCTCACCGGCGCTGTCACGGCGTTCGGGTTACCTATCAGGAGGTAAGTGTCGAAGCCCTTCCCCGTGTATCCCTCGGCGAGGTACCAGGTCTTCTCGGGATTCGGAACGGCCGTCGAGTCGTGGCCCCCCGACCTGCCCGCCTGTTTCCAGTACATCGCGCGCTCGACCAGCGTCGGCCCGGTCGAAAGGACGACCGTCGAGAAATCCGCACTTCCCATGCCGGACACCTTCGACACGTCGAGCGTGAAGCGCGAGTAAGGAGGCAGGGTGCACTCGTACTGCCCGACGCTGCCGTCGGCGCACATGAAGTACATGTGCACGGGGTTCACGTCAGGGTTCGGGTTCTGAACCAGGATGAACGTGCTGTACCCCCACGCCGTCGAGCCCTCGGCGAGGTACCATTTGCACTGCGGCGCCGTCACCCCCGGCGCGCCGTGCCACCCCGTTCCCCTCTCGAAGTCGAAGTCCATCGCCCGCTCGGCGACCACGGGCACGCCGTTGAGGCTCCTCACCAGCGTGGATACGTCGTCGTTGAAGATGTAGTCGTCGACCCGGAAGGTGCGCCTGGTGCCGGGCTGTATGTCCTCGGTGTGTGCTTCTTCGCCGTGACCCCTCATGAACACGAGCTCGACCCTAGCGGCCTTTTCGGGGTCCGGGTTCATGACCTGGATGTAGGTATTGAACCGCCCCGGGTCGATGAGGTAGTTGTTCACTCCGGCCGCGACGCCCTCGGCTATCTTCGCCCGGAAGCCCCCGTCCGCGAGAAGCTTGGCGTCCTCGACGTTGGTGAGAAAAGCCCCCTCCAGCAGGGCGGAGGTCATGTCCGTGTTCTTGATCACGTAGAACCCCGCCTCCTTGACGCCGCGGTCGGGCCTCTCTATACGCTTCACGACCTCGCGGTGGACCTCCGTGGCGAGGCGTCT
>JAENXM010000208.1 GCA_016649525.1 Actinomycetota bacterium | reverse complement strand
CCAGGGCCTGAACGGCTTCTTCACATTGAAGGTTCCCAGGCCTTCGAACGCCCGTATGAACGCCTCCTGCGCCAAGTCACGCGCCTCCTCTCGGTCGCCGACCATCCGGTACATGACGCGGTAAACGCCGTCCTGGTACCTCTCGACCAGGGCGGCAAATGCCTCTACGTCCCCCTGACGGCACCTTGCGACGAGCCGGGCCTCCTCGCTCCCGTCCCGTGAAAGTCTCCTCGGGGTCATGCCCCTCCTCTATGAAAACCGATCGGTGTTCTGTTCTTTATATACGAAAAATGGCGTCAAGCGGTTTCAAGGGGCCCGGGGTTCGACCGAGTACAGTGAAACTCGTCCGGATAAACACCCCTGTAGCGGCCGGCCTTGAGGGCACGAACGAGCTCCTCGTCCGACGTTACCTCTTCGCCGAAGACGGTAAGGCATCTTCCGAGCTGGAACAGATGGTGGGCGTCGCTCCCTCCGATACCGGGAAGGCCGTATCTCCTACCGAGCTCGAGGGCGGCGCGGTTGCCATCGGGTGAGCAGCCACCGTTGTGCGTCTCAATCGCAGCAACGTTCCCCAACATGTACTTGGCCCGCTCCCATCCGTGAAGCCGCTCTAACTCACCCGTGACGCGGCACGGGTGAGCGGGGATTATGACTGCGCCCGTCTCCCGGCACATCGCGAGCAGTTCTTCAAAAGGGGTCTTCCAGTTCGGAGGGTCCTGGTAGAGACCGTAGACGAGCATGTCCCCTAACTCGGTATATGTCTCGATGCCGCGGAATACTGGAAAGCCGTGCTTCCGACCGAGAGCGCTCATTACCTCAGCACCCTTTATCTCGTCGTGCTCGGTGATACAGACGCCGTCGAGCCCGATCTCCGTCGCTGTCCTGATCACGCCCTCGGGTTCGATAAGGCTGCAGGGAGAGGATATGCTGGTGTGGACGTGGAGATCTATCCGCAACAGCGCTCACCTACTTCGCGTACCAGCTCCAGGAAGTAGTTCCAGTTATCGAGGGAGACGTCCGGCGGGACGGCGTGGTCTATGCAGGGGACGTAGCCTCTCTTTTCGAGCATCGGTGGAACCACACGCATCACCTCCGCCTTTATCTTGTCGCGGTCGGTGAAGAGCGCACGCTTGTCAATACCGCCCCAGATCGCGAACTGCATCGGCCACTGCCTGCGCACTTCCAAGACATCCATCCCGGCATTCACCTCGAACGGCCAGAGCAGGTTGACGCCGGCCTCGACGAACTTCTCGATCAGCAGGGTCAAGTTCCCGTCCGTATCGACGCCGACTACGGGAATCCCCAGCTCGTTACGAAGGGAACCCACGAGCTCCCTGTAATAAGGAATCATGAACGTATCGAAAGCCTTCGGCCCTATCATCGGCCCGTTCTTGTAGCACATGTCCTCCCAGAGGTTTATGAAGTCGGGGCGATTATTCTCGCAGATCCGCCCGATCACGGTCCTCCAGAATAGAACCCAGTGCCGGGAAATCTCGTGGAGGAGTTCCGGCTGCCTGCGGTAAGCAAGCATAAGCCCTTTGAAGCCCAGCAGGTGCCTGTGTGTTCCAAACAGACCGGTGATATATACACAGAGAGGCCACGGCTCGCTCTTCGCAAGCTCGATGAAGGGCTCCCAGGGCGCGAGGCGGCCCGGAGAGTCCGGGTCGAGCCTGTCCTTCACCTGTTCCCAGCTCTGCCGGTCTTTCACGGGGGGCTCGAGAAAGCCGGGCAGGGCGCTGGAACCATCGGTGAAGACCTTGATTACGTTCCCCGAGAAGTCCCGCTTTATTGTGTATCTGTCGCCCTGCTCCAGGACCTCCTCCTCGAAGAGCGGCTCGAACCCGGGGTGCTCGTGGGCGCCGAGAGAGATCGGCAGCTGCATGTCGATACCGAAATAGAGCAGAGCCGCCAGCTCGTTGTCAACCTCGGGTGGGAGACCCTCTCCACGCCATCTCTCTATCGTCTCGCTCCAGTAACCGATGGTCTCCATCCGGAACGGCCTGTCGACGGGCTCGAATGCGACGGTGGCGAGCAGCCTCTCCCTGGGCGTCATCTCTTCCATTATCGAGTCTCCTCTCGTGCAACCCGGATAATCCTATCACGACTCCTGTCCAGCGAATCGCCACCGGCCGTTGACCGACGACGATTATTCACCCTCTTGGTGGATTGCGCGACCGGTAAATTAATGATAGTGTCTGCGGCAGAAAGGTGGACGGCTCCTCTCCTCGCGCGGCATATCGCAGGGGGTGCGGAATGGGACTGCCGACGGGGGGTTGCGGCTGTCAAGAAGTCTCTTTATCGTCTAGCTGATCCTACTTGCTGCTCCAGTATCCGGTTTTGCCGAACCAGTCGAACACCACGGTTTGACAGTCAATATCGCGAAGGAGTACCTCAACTGTTCGGCGATCCCGCACGGGTGGAACCATGCCATTTTCGTGCTGTCGGCACTCGAGGTGTTCGGGGCGAGGGCCCGCTAGAGCTGACCGCTTCAGCGACTTGCGATTTCACGATATCATAGACACGCGCATAACGCGTTCGAGCACTATCTACTGCTTATGCCGGGTCCACTGCATTCGCGTGAGGTTCAAAGGAGTGAACAAATGGGGCCAAACCGGGAAGAGATAATATCGAGGCTCAAGTCGAAAGGCTATGACGTACTCGTCATCGGGGGAGGCGTAACGGGTACGTGCGTGGCGCGGGACGCGGCGCTGAGGGGCTTCACCTCCGCCTGCGTTGATAAGAATGACTGGGCGTTCGGGACCAGCAGCCGCTCGTCGAAACTAATACACGGGGGTATCAGGTACCTGGAGATGTTCGAGTTCCACCTGGTGTTCGAGGCCTGCCGCGAGAGGCGCCAGCTCCTTCTGAACGCCCCGCACCTGGTCTACCCTCAGGCCTTCACCTTTCCCATCTACAAGGGGGACACGAACGGCGTCTTCATGATAGGGATGGGCCTGTGGCTCTACGACATAATGGCGCTTTTCAGGAACGTCGAGAACCACAAGATGTACCTCGGCGAGAAAGCGCTCGAGCTCGAGGAAGGCCTTGACGAGGACCGCCTCAAGGCGATCGGCGTCTTCTACGACTGCTCCACCGACGACGGCAGGCTCACCCTTGCGTTCGCCCTCTCGGCGATCGACGCTGGAGCCGACTGCGCGAACTACGTCGAGGTGATCGAGCTCCTGAACATCGGGGACCGGGTCTACGGCGCGCGGTTGCGGGATAACCTGACCGGAGAGGAGTTCGAGGTCGAGTCCCGGGTGGTGCTGAACGCCGCGGGAGCCTGGGACGACGTCATCTGCGACCTGGACGAGCCGGGCGCCCCCTCGAAGCTGCAGCTCACCAAGGGCGCCCACCTGCTCGTGCCACGCGACCGCGCGAGGACGAAATACGCCCTGCCGATCGTCTCCCCCACCGACAAGCGCATGATGTTCGTGGTCCCGCGAGGGCATTTCACGCTTATCGGCACGACCGACACCTACTACCACGAGGACCTGGACAAACCGTACACGACACGCGAGGACGCGGAGTACATGCTGGAGGCGGCGAATTACTCCCTGCCGCGCGCCCACCTGGACATGGGCGATATCGTCAGTACTTACGCGGGCCTGCGGCCGCTCGCGATG
>JAENXM010000210.1 GCA_016649525.1 Actinomycetota bacterium | reverse complement strand
TTCTTGGGCCTGGCGAGGCGGAAAAAGAAGCCCGCGGAGAGAGCGAACGTCAGTCCCGAGATAGCAAGGAGCGTGATGAATAAGGCGCCGCCGACTGCGAGGGTTGCCCATATTGAGGCGGCTGTTGCCGCCAGCGATACAGACCCGACCATCGCTGAAACGATCTTGGCTTTCCTCCTGCCCCTGGTCTCCTGTATCGCGATCGCCTTGGCGACTATTTCCTCCGAGGCCGCCGCCTCAATGCACTCCGCGCATATCCTCTCCTGCATGAGGACGGGCTTTCCGCAGAGCAGGCACTCGGTGATCTCATCGGGCGGAATCGGCATACCGTCACCGCCAATAGGCCTTTGTATGGACCCGCACTTATCGCAGATCCTCAGGTAGGGACCCAGTTCGTGACCGCAGACGATGCATCCCCTGGGCCAATCCAGCGGCACGCGTACCATTGTTAAGCCTCCCTGGCGGAAACGCTGCGAGGCCTGTTATTTCAGAAGGCCAGGCGCAACGGCTTCTCTATGCTAATCATAACACCTGCAGGCCGATGCTTTTCAAGGACGAATAATACTCCGTCCCCATGGTTTATAATTACTTCTTGAGAGCGCCCCTGTAGCTCAATTGGATAGAGCAACTCCCTTCTAAGGAGTAGGCTGCAGGTTCGAGTCCTGCCGGGGGCGCCACACAATCAGCGTCCCCAGGACTCGAACCTTGGGGGGTTTAATGCTGCGGGGGGAAGGCCCCCCCGCAGTCTGCATCGGGGGGTACAGCGAAGCGTCCGAGGGGGGACGGAAGTCCCCCCTGGAGAAGCGAACGAGAGTGAGCGACGGTTCGATGTCCTGCCGGGGGCGCCATTGGTGCCTGGCACCGGTGTTGCATTTGAGTGTCGCTGCACTTGGTCTATACTTCTGGTAAGGATCGCGGTGGACGTAGCTCAGTCGGTTAGAGCGCCGGGTTGTGGCCCCGGAGGTCGGGGGTTCGAATCCCCTCGTTCACCCCAGAGACAGAAACAGGCGGAGCTTTCTTCAAGGAAAGCTCCGCTTTTTGATGTTCTGGCTCTGTTATTTGAGCTGGTTCAGCTTCTCGGCGGCCTGTTCATAGAACTTCTTCCACTCGGCGCGAGCTCGGCAGAGTTCGAGCGCCTTCTGGTACGCGGCATTCGCCTCGGCCGGCTTGCCTGTGCGTTCCAGGTCGCCCGCTAGGTAGAACCATGCGTCGCCGCGTGTGCCGTCGAGGTTTATCGCTTCCTGGTATGAGGCGATTGCGGTGTTGAAATCCTGTTTCCTGTCATAGGCGTTCCCGGTGGATACCATTATGCGGGCCATTAAGCCGGGACTCACTAAGACTGCTTTCGCATCGGCAAGCTGAGCCAGTGCCCCCTCAGCGTCGCCATCCTCCAGGAGGTATTCGGCGAGGAGCACACGGGCCGCAGCGTCGTCCGGATTATCCTTGACCGCCTGCTCCAGCTCCTTCACTGCGATATCGGGCTCTCCTATTGCGTGCTGAAGTTCCGCCAGGCTGACCCTGGCGGCTGTGTCATAAGGGGAGAGTTCGATCGCCTTCTTGTATTCAACGAGAGCCTCGTCATCCCGCTTCATCTGGCGAAGGCCATCGCCGATGTAGCGGTGATAGACGCCCATCCTCGGGGCAAGCTTCGCCGCCTCCTTGTACTCCTTCAGGGCGTCCTCGTATTTTTTCTCCGCCTCATAGGCTTTCCCAAGCAACATGTGCTCCGTCGGTGAGAGGTCCGCTTTCGGCGCCAGCTTGCGCGCCGTTCTGATCTCCTGCTTCGCCTCATCGGCTGAGCCCTGTCCCTCGAGGGAGAGCCCCAGTACGAGATGGGAAAGCCAGTAAGAGGGATAGAGCTCGAGACTGTGCCGCGCTTCCGCGGCGGCACGGTCGAAGATCCCTAGCGCCAGGTCTCCTTCAGCAAGCGCCAGGTGCGTGTACCAGTTCTCCGGGTCGACCTCTACGGCGCGCGACAGCGAGGCAAGTGCGGCTTCCCCCTGACCCGACAGGAGTTGCGCCTGCCCGAGGTCAACAAGGACGCACGGCCTGTCAGGTAATAAGCCCAACGACGCCGACAAATCCTCCGCGGCACCCCGAAGGTCGCCTCCCGTCTCCTTCACGATCCCCAGGTTCTCGTACCCGGTGGCTTGAACCGACGTCTCATCAGAGTCCGTCAACTGTCTGAAGCAACTGGCATCGTCCAGTTTTCCACGACGCAGGTAGTCGATTCCCAGGGAGTTCCAGGCGAGATAGTCGAGCGAGTCCTTCAGGACGGCTTTCTCGAGGTAGTCCCGCGCAAGGTCCGCGCGCCGGCTCAGGTAATAAGCGACACCCAGGTATCTGTATGGCCTTTCAAGCGAGAGGTCGCTGGAAATCGCCTGAAGAAAATCGTCGATAGCGCCCTCGAGGTCATTCTCTTGTAGCTTTACGATGCCAAGCGCCGTCAGGGATTTCGCGTCCTCGCGTTCGAGGTCCAGCGCCTCCTTGTACCACTTTGCGGCGTTTTCAAGGTCGCCTCTTCCGAGCGCTGCCTGCCCCATCCCGAACAGCGCCTCGGTGGATTCGCGGTCCGCCCGTCTGGCCTGGGCATAAGCTGCGTACGCGTCGTCCCACCTGCTCTCCATCAGCGCGATCTTGCCGAGCCCGGAATGCGCCTGGGAGAACTGCGGGTCGAACTCGATGGCACTCTTGAACTCGGCGGTGGCCTCGGCGCGATTCCCGGCGTCGATGAGTGCCCTTCCCAGGTTGAGATGCGACCAGGCGTCGGTCGGGTTACTCGAGAGCTTCGACCTTGCGTCGTTTTCCGCGTTGTCCCGCTCTTCCTCGTTCGAGAAATACGGGTCTATCTGCGTCTTCACGTAGGAGTTGTGTCCCAGCACCCAGGAATCGATACCTTTTGCGTCCACAAGCGCAGGTACGCCCGGAGCCTGCCCCGGCACCGCGACCGACTGCTCGGAGGCGCCGACCAGTACCTTTCCGCTGTCGTTTGAGAACTGCGCCTGGCCCTTCGGGACGGTCAGGGTCGTAGTCCCACCCGGCTCGACCTCGAGGTCGACTCCGGGTCCGGTAGGCTTCGCGAGCGCGGCCGGAGTCTTGAGCTGTACACCTTTCAGGCTCGGGCTCTTCTCTACCCATACCTCGCCGCGGGTAATCTCGAGGTTCGTAATCCCGCTACTTTTTCCGGGAAGGCGAAGGAAGGCGTTCTGGTTGACCTGGATTTTCGCGCCGTCCGTCAAAGCGAGGCTGAGTTTACCCTGCGCTTCTGTATGTATCGAGTCACCCTCATAGATCGCCACCCCGGCGCTCACCGCAAGCCAGCCGTCAGTGGTGGCCATGTGTAGTTGGACACCGCCCTGGGTGGACGAGATCACGGCAACGGGGGGAGGTGTCTTCTGTTGGGTCTTCCCCCCGGGCTTTCCGCAGGACGGGCTGAGGAGAGCTATGGCGATGAGCAGGGCCAAAACAGGGGTCAGGCCTTGAATCGTGAGTTTCCCAGGTATTCTATAACGATTTACTAAGAATTCACGATTCAAGACCTGGCCCCATTTCTAATATGACAGGGTAATTATAT
>JAENXM010000209.1 GCA_016649525.1 Actinomycetota bacterium | reverse complement strand
TGGTTTTCGGGGTGGGAGAGTCCGAGGTCGCGTCTCTCGTGGGAGACCTGATAGGGAAGGGCCCCGTCAGATACGCCTTCCTGGCGCTCTGCGGACCGATAGTGGTGAAGCTCACCGCGACCGCCGCGACGAAAGAGGAGGCATTAGAGCTGATCCGCGAGGAGCAGAAGAACGTGGAGAAGAGGCTCGGTCCACTCATCTACAGCACCGACGACAGGACGATGGAAGAGGTAGTGGGGGATTTGTTACGAAAGAACTCGATGACCATCGCGGTCGCCGAGTCGTGCACGGGTGGGCTTATATGCGGTCGCATCACAAACGTCCCCGGAAGTTCGGACTACTTCTCGGGAGGTGTGGTCACTTACAGCATAGGCTCTAAGAAGAGTATCCTCGGAATCCCGGATGAAGCGCTCTCGGAGGGCGCGGTATCGAAGCCTGTCGCCGAATCGATGGCGAGGGCGGTGCGAGAGTTGTTCCACTCGGACCTTGGCGTCGCCGTAACGGGAGTGGCGGGACCGGGAGACGGTGGTGAGAAAAAGCCGGTAGGGACTGTCTGCCTCGGGCTTGCTCACCGGTATGGCGTGGAATCTTTCGAGGTAAGGCTTCCCGGGGACCGGCATCTCATCAGGAGCATCGCTTCCCTCGGCGCACTGAACGCTGTCAGGCTGCATATACAGGGCCATCACGGGCTGGTTTGAAATTGACACCCCCATACATCAATGTTACCTTACGTGGAAAGTTGCGCGTGTCCTCTCGGTGGACATCCTTTCTCGTCAGGCGAAGCAATATGCCGTGGTGGACGGCGGGGAAACAATCATGGGATATAAAGAAACGCTGAACTTACCCAGAACCGGGTTCCCGATGAAGGGAAACCTCGCCCGGAAAGAGCTCGAGATCCAGGAGCTCTGGGAACGGATAGACCTCTACGGGAAAATAATGGCCGGGACCGCGGAGATGCCGCTCTTCGTGCTGCACGACGGCCCTCCCTATGCCAACGGTGACATCCACGTCGGCACAGCATACAACAAGATACTCAAAGACATCATCGTGAAGTACAAGACTATGAAAGGACACCACTGCCCTTACGTGCCCGGGTGGGACTGCCACGGGCAACCGATCGAGCACGAGGTCACCAAGAGACTGGGGCCTGACGCGAGCATCGACAAAGTGGAGCTGCGCAAGACGTGCAGGGAGTACGCGCTCAAGTTCGTGGAGCGCCAGGCCGAGCAGTTCCAGCGCCTCGGCGTTCTGGGTGATTTCGATGACCCGTACCTGACGCTTTC
This sequence comes from Actinomycetota bacterium, assembly GCA_016649525.1. Lineage (GTDB taxonomy): Bacteria > Actinomycetota > Geothermincolia > Fen-727 > Anoxymicrobiaceae > JAENXM01. The sequence continues at coordinate 2,341 of JAENXM010000209.1, read as the reverse complement.
CACGCACTACGAGGCGACCAACGTCGAGGTGTTCGGGGAGCTTCACGGGAAGGGCCTTATCTACAGGGGCAGAAAACCGATCCACTGGTGCACGAACTGCGTTACAGCCCTCGCGGAAGCCGAGATCGAATACGAGGACAAGCAGTCTCACTCTATATACGTCCGTTTTCCCCTCGTGGACGAGTTTCCGCCGGTGACCCAGGCCGGGAAAGAGAGTGTCGCTCCTCATATGGACGACCACGCCATGGACGCTGCCCGCGAACGTGGCGATAGCACTCCACCCGAGGCTTCATTACGCCGGGGTGGATACGGGAGTCGAGGTCCTTGTAATGGCTCACGCCCTTGTCGAAACAGTCATGAAGGAACTCGAAATCGATGCATTCGAGGTGATGGACGAGTTCCTGGGGCCGGAGCTCGAAGGCATGAGGTGCTCGCATCCATGGTTCGACAGGGATTCGGTGATAGTGCTCGCCGATTACGTGACACTCGACCAGGGGACAGGTTGCGTGCATATCGCCCCGGGGCACGGTCAGGAGGACTATCTCACGGGGCTCGAATACGACCTGCCCAGCCCGATGCCGGTGGATGACCTCGGTTTCTTCACGGAGGAGGCGGGGCCGTTCGCAGGGATGAGCCTCGAGGAGGCAAACCCGAGAATAATCGATGACCTGGACGAACGCGGGCTTCTGCTTTCATCTAGCCTGGTTACACACCAGTATCCGCACTGCTGGCGCTGCAAGAAACCGGTTGTATTCAGGGCTACACCTCAGTGGTTCATCGCCCTGGACGGCAACGTCGAAGAGGACAGGACGCTCAGGGGCGCAGCTCTCCAAGCGATAAAGGATGTCGAGTGGATACCGGACTGGACCATCAACCGCATAGGGAGCATGGTGGAAAAACGCCCTGACTGGTGTATATCGCGGCAGAGGGCCTGGGGTGTTCCGCTGCCTGTCCTGTACTGTAAAAAATGTCAAAAAGAACTCATCACGCCCGATTCACTCGAGGCGATAAGGGTAATGATAGAGAAAGACGGCGCGGACTCCTGGTTCTTCAGAGAGCCGGAGGACTTCCTTCCGCCCGGTACCAAATGCCGGGACTGCGGCTCTGAGAGATTCGAGAAGGAGACCGATATCCTCGATGTATGGTTCGAATCCGGTGTCAGCCATCTCGCCGTGCTGACGGACCGGGAAGAGCTTCGCTGGCCCGCCGACCTTTACGTCGAGGGAAGCGACCAGCATCGTGGCTGGTTCCAGTCCAGCCTCCTTGCGTCGATCGGGGTCAACGGTAAGCCCCCCTACAGAGCTGTAATAACCCACGGGTTCACAGTTGACGGAGAGGGAAGGAAGATGTCCAAGTCTCTCGGCAACGCGATCGACCCTCAAGAAGTCTACAGCCGGTCGGGGGCCGATATACTGAGGATGTGGACGGCATCGACGGATTACTCGAGTGACATGCCGATCTCCGAGGAGATACTGAGCAGGGTCACCGAGGCCTACCGGCGGATCAGGAACACTATAAGGTTCATGATGGGCAATATATACGACTTCGAGCCGGACAGGAACGCGGTTCAGTATGAGAGCATGGAGGAGATAGACCGGTGGATGCTTTCGAGGCTTCAGAACCTTGTATGGCGCGTGACGTCGCTTATGGACCGCTACCTCTATCACCAGGCAATACAGGCGCTGCACCTTTTCTGCACCGCTGACCTGAGCTCGCTCTACCTGGATATCCTGAAGGACCGCCTTTACACCTTCAAGGCCGACTCAGCCGGGCGCAGGTCGGCGCAGACAGCGATTAGCAGGATACTAAGTGAGCTCGTCGTTATGATCGCTCCGGTACTGCCGCATACCGCCGAGGAGGCCTGGCTCTCCATGCCGGAAGGCCACAGGCCGGAAGAGAGCGTTCACCTGTCCTCCTGGCCGGAGTACGATGAATCCCTGGTCGATGATGGACTCGATGAAAAATGGGCGGAGATGCTCGAGGTCCGGGAGGACGTATATCGGAAGATCGAGGAAGCGAGGCAGGACAGCATCCTCGGTACGAGCCTCGAGGCCCTGGTCCGGATCTACGCCACCGGAACAACACTATCGCTCCTTGAAAACATGGAGCCGCAGCTCCCCGCCATATTCATAGTTTCGCAGGCGGAAGTGTACGACCTGGCGGAGTTCACGGGCGAGAGACAGGACTCAGGGGACGTGGAGGTAGTCATCGAGCGCGCGGTAGGCGACAAATGCGAGCGGTGCTGGAACTACAGCCCCAGGGTCGGTGAAAGTGCAGAGAACCCCGACGTCTGCGAGCGCTGCGTCTCAGCGCTCTCGGAAGAATGATGTTCTCGCGGAAC
>JAENXM010000300.1 GCA_016649525.1 Actinomycetota bacterium | reverse complement strand
GCTGCACGGGGTAGGCCTTTCGGTGGTGAACGCGCTCTCCGAGTGGCTGGAAGTGCAGGTGGGCCGCGACGGAAAGGTCCACAGCCAGAGGTATGAGAGGGGAAAAGCGGTAACACCGCTAGAGGTGATTGGGAAGACCGAGAAGACGGGAACTCTCATCAAGTTCATGCCCGACAGCAAGATATTTGACGAGCTGGAGTTCAAGTTCGAGACGATAACCCAGCGCATGAGGGAGGTGGCATACCTGAACGCCGGCCTCGAGATCGTGATCGAGGACAAGAGAGTGCCGGGCGAGCCGAAGAAGGCGACGTACGAGTACAAGGGCGGCATAATCGATTTCGTGAAGTACCTGAACTCGGCGAAAGAGCCGATCCAGAAGCGCGTCATATACATAAACGGGTCGCGCGAAGACGCCGAGGTGGAGGTGGCCCTCCAGTACAACAGCGGATACATAGACAACGTCTTCACTTTCGCCAACAACATTAACACGCATGAGGGCGGGACTCACCTCATCGGTTTCAAAGCGGCGCTGACACGCACCATCAACGATTACGCGAAGACCCACAACCTGCTCAAGGACAGGGACGGGAGCCTTAGCGGGGAGGATGTCAGAGAAGGCCTGACCGCGATCGTAAGCGTCAAGATGCAGGAACCACAGTTCGAGGGGCAGACGAAGACACGCCTCGGAAACCCCGATGTAAAGGGCTTCGTCGAGTCGACGGTCAATTCGGGGCTTTCCACTTTTCTCGAGGAGAACCCAGGTGACGCGAAGAGCCTTGTGAACAAGGGCCTGAGCGCCGCGAGGGCGAGGAGCGCGGCGAAGCAGGCGCGTGACCTGGTCCGCAGGCAGAGCATCCTAGAAAGCAGCACGCTCCCGGGTAAGCTCGCGGACTGTTCGATAAGGGACCCCTCGCTCTGCGAGATATTCCTCGTGGAGGGCGATTCGGCCGGCGGCTCGGCGAAACAGGCGCGGGACAGGAGCTTCCAGGCGATCCTGCCGCTCAGGGGGAAGATACTGAACGTCGAGAAATCCGGGCCGACAAGGGTATTCTCGTCGCAGGAGATACAGGCGATAATCACCGCCATCGGCACGAACGTGCGTGACGAGTTCGACCTGACCAGGGCACGCTATCACAAGGCGATCATCATGACGGACGCCGACGTGGACGGCGCGCACATAAGGACCCTCCTGCTCACGTTCTTCTACCGTTACATGCAGGAGCTGATAGAGGGAGGATACATCTACGTCGCACAGCCGCCGTTGTACCGCGTCCATGTGAGCAAGAAGAGCATGTACGCTTTCAACGACGCGGAGCTGGACAGGGTGCTCAAGGAGAACGACGGCAGCAAGGCCTCGATCCAGAGGTTCAAAGGCCTGGGGGAGATGAACCCGGAGCAGCTCTGGGAGACGACGATGGATCCCCAGAGGCGGAACCTCCTGCAGATAAACATCGAGGACGCGGTTGCCGCGGACCAGATATTCAACACCTTGATGGGCACCGACGTCGAGACAAGGCGCCAGTTCATACAGGAACACGCCAGGGACGTAAGGTTCATCGACACCTGAGCCAGGATCGGCAGACACCCGGAGAAAGGGAAAGAGCGCAGATGATCGACCTTGTCGGCGGAAGGACCGAGCCGGTCGAGCTCGGGGATGAGATGCAGAGGTCGTACCTCGAATACGCGATGAGCGTGATAGTGGGGCGGGCCCTGCCGGACGTGAGGGACGGGCTCAAGCCGGTACACCGCCGCATCCTCTACAGCATGCTCGAGTCCGGGCTCACCCCCAACAACCCCCACAGGAAATGCGCGCGTGTCGTTGGAGACGTGATGGGGCGCTACCATCCGCACGGCGACGCGGCTGTGTACGACACGCTCGTTCGGATGGCGCAGGACTTCTCGTACCGGTACGAGCTCGTGGACGGGCACGGGAACTTCGGGTCGGTGGACGGGGACAACGCCGCCGCGATGAGGTACACGGAGGCGAGGATGTCCCCCGTCGCGCTCGAGCTCCTCGAGGACATAAGGAAGGACACGGTTGACTTCGTGGACAACTACGACGGGTCGATGCAGGAGCCTCTCGTGCTGCCCGCGAAATTCCCCAACCTGCTCGTGAACGGGTCGACCGGGATAGCGGTCGGTATGGCCACCAACATACCTCCCCACAACATAGCAGAAGTGGTGGACGCCACTGTTGCGGTGATAGAAGATTCCGACATCTCCCTCGAAGGCCTCATGAAGCACGTCAGTG
>JAENXM010000260.1 GCA_016649525.1 Actinomycetota bacterium | reverse complement strand
GCGTCTGAGCGGACACGCGAGCGACTGAAGGCACTGATGGACGGCGAAGGGGAGGTTACTGGCGGTCGCTCGGAGCTTGTGCGGCTGGCGGCGCGGCTGATTATCGAGGAGGCGCTGGAGGGCGAGGCGGCCGACGCGCTCGGCCGCGGCTACTACGCCCGCGGCGCCGTCCCCGGATCTGGGTATCGCAACGGCTGTCGGACGGGGCGGCTGAAGAGTGCGGAGGGGGCGATCGAGTACAGCGCGCCCCAGATCGCGGAGCGGTTCCATTCGAAGGTTCGCGCCATTCTTGGCGGCCGGACGGCGGAGCTGGAGGCGCTGTTCGCGGACGAGGACGGGCGCAGCCTGTTGAGCCGCACGGCGGTGAGCGAGATCACCGAGCGGTTGTGGAAGGAGTACGAAGCCTTCGTCAGCCGGGACCTCGCGGAGTTCGAGGTCGTCTACCTGTTCATCGACGGGATCGCGGAGCGGCTGCATCTGGGTCAGCCGCGCGAGGCGGTGCTGGCCGCCTGGGGTACCCTGGCGGACGGCAAGCGGGTGCTGCTGCACTTGGCGCCGGGTACCAAGGAGGACACGGCGAGCTGCCGCGAGTTCTTCCAGGACATGCGCCGGCGCGGCCTGCCTGACCCGCTGCTGGTCGTGAGCGACGGAGCCCCGGGGATGCTCCGGGCGATCGAGGAGTGCTTCCCGCGCTCGGTGCGCCAGCGCTGCCTGGTGCACAAGATGCGCAACCTGCAGAGCAAGGCGCCGGAGGATGCGTGGCCGGAGTTCAAGGCCCGCGCGCAAGCCTGCTACCAGGCGGCTTCACCGGCGCTGGCGCGCCTGTTGCGCGACGATATCGTAGCGACCTACGGGACCGATCTGCCTTCGGCAGTGGCCTGCCTCGACGATGACTTCGAGGCTTGTATCGCGCATCTCAAGTTCCCGCTGGCGCACCGGCGAGCGATCAGGACCACGAACATGCTCGAGCGGCTGTTCGGCGAAGCGCGGCGGCGCACCAAGGTCATCCCGCATGCCTTCGGCGAGCGCGCCGTGCTAAAGCTCATGTTCGCGGCGCTCATCCGCGCCGCCGAACGCTGGCGAGCAATCAAGATGACCGAGTTCGAGCGACGTCAGCTCAAGGCCATCAGGGACGAACTCGACCGTGCCTTCGCGGCGCGAACCGCACCCGCGGCAGGCACAACCGTCACCGCATCCCCAACCCGTTTATCCAGCAAGGACCTGACTTGACCCTTTCTCGCATGTTGAGGATTTTCTGGCCGCGCCCGAAGTAGACATCAGCTGGGGTCAGGTTTTTCAGGCTCTCGTGATAGCGGCGGTGATGGTAGTGCTCGACGAAGCGGCCGATGTGGGCTTCGAGATCGCCGGGCAGGTAGTAGTTTTCGAGCAGGATCGGTTCTTCAACGTCTGATGCCAGCGCTCGATCTTGCCCTGGGTTTGCGGATGATGAGGTGCGCCGCGTACGTGGTCCATGCCCTGCTCGTCGAGTTATTCGGCGAGATCGGCGGAGACGTAGCTCGCGCCGTTATCGCTGAGCAGACGTGGTTTGTGGACGACGCGGACGGAATCGCACCCTGAAGCTGTGAGCGCCATAGCCGATGACCTTCAGGTATTGAAGTCGGTCTGCCAGAGCTGATTGACGGCCGTCGTCTTGTTCTTAAACTCATCGGCCGCCTTCACCACGATGAAGGCGGGGCTGGTTATGAGGTCGTGGGCCTTGAGCAGGCGATAAACAGAAGCTTCCGAGACGAAGTAATTCTGCGTATCAGTGAACTTTGCTGCAAGTTCGCGGGGTGAGAGTTCCGGTTCATCGAGTGCCAGCCCAACGATCCGCTGGCGCACGTCGTCGGGAATGCGGTTCCACACGTCTTTTGGGCGAGACGGGTTGTCTTCCAGCGCTTCGACGCCGCCGGACTGAAAGCGGTCGACCCAGCGATAGAAGGTTGCTGGCAGGACGTCGAGCTTCTCCAGCGTCCGGCGCACGGGCAGGTGAGACCGCTCGACGATGCGGATGATCTCGTGCTTTTCGGATGCGGGATATCTCATGCCTCGTCGCCCCCATCCCCGATCATACTTTTTTTAAGCAGGCGCAGTTCGAGGGCTTGTTCGGCGACAACCTCTTTCAGCTCCTGGGCCTGGCGTCTGAGGTCCTTGACCTCGCTGCTGGTGGCGGCGCGGGCCGTGTCGCCGGACAGCCGGCGCTTGCCAGCTTCCAGGAACTCTTTCGACCAGCTGTAGTAGAGGCTCTCGGCAATGCCCTCGCGACGGCAAAGTTCGGCGATGGTGGCTTCGCCGCGCAGCCCGTCGAGGACGATGCGGATTTTCTCCTCGGCGGAATACTGCTTGCGGGGTGGCCCGGCGAATATCCCTCACGAGCCGCGCGGACGGTGTTTCAGGGGTTGCGGATTTCTGTCTCACAGGTGCTGATGTCGGACATTACGCGCGGTGCTTGTAACGCCCCTCCTCAAGGCATATGCTAATTTAATCACATGATCAGCTTTGCTGATCATGCCTCAGGACCAGAACAGAAAATTAAAAAGGAGGTCCACAATGTTACCGTTAACTCGCATACAGTTGTTGAGCGTCGTCGCGGCGAGCGCCCTCTTGGCCCTCTCCGGCACCTCTGCCCGCAGCTATGAGCTGCTGGAGCATTTAGGACCGGTCGGGCCTTACGAGCCCATTCTCACGACGGCTGGCAGTAAGCGTGTCATCGCGTTCTATGCGCCAGACAATAGTCGCTGCAGTTTCGACGCTGTGGTCTGGGATAAAGCGGATGCCGAAGCTAACACGGTTTATT
>JAENXM010000221.1 GCA_016649525.1 Actinomycetota bacterium | reverse complement strand
TTGATTCTTGTCCCTAACACCTTTGAACAACTCCTGCAACGGGACACGGCTATCAGGGTTATCGTGGAGACCCTCGATGATTCCTTCTTCGATAAAAGTGATATATGCCTCGCGCCCTTTGTTTAAGTCGTCAGAGAAAAGGCCAAGTATGAAACTGACTTCGAGAAACCGAGGGGCAGGTGCAAGACCTGCCGTTGCAGGGAAACTGCTCCAGCGCCACTCTTCGGGCCATCTCGTGACACCACTCCGGACAGGATTCAGCACTATGTACCTCGCGACTACCAGCAGATGGGATTCGTTTTCAACCAATGGTGCTAAATAACGGCCCTGCATGAGGTGCCCAACACGATCGTATTTCCTGTTGAAACAGTGGCAGTACTTGCTATTCAGAGAATGCATCCCCTCCGACAGATTTGGCTCAGTGGTCGCAATTAGCAGGTGGAAGTGGTTGTCCATGAGGCAGTAGGCGTGACACGTCCAGGAGAACTTATTGACGGCATCTGATAGCGTGTTAAGGAAAGTCAAGCGATCATGGTCGCGTAAGAATATCGGTTGCTTTGCTGTTCCCCGTGACATTATGTGGTAATAAGCCCCTGGGAATTTGATCCGCGGTGGCCGTGGCATACACACATTTTACAAGCAATACAACCAAAAATGCAATATCGGTGCCTGGCACCAAATGTGTCATTTCTTGAGCGGTTCCCACCAGAGGCGGTTATCCACGTACCACTGCACCGTCTCGGCAAGCATCTCCTCGAAGTCCTCGCGGGGCTCGAACCCGAGCGCGGCGAGCTTGCCCGAATCGAGGGAGTACCTGCGGTCGTGGCCGGGACGGTCGGTGACGTACTCGATAAGCGACTCGGGCTTGCCGAGGACCTCGAGTATCGCGCGGGTAATCTCGATGTTCGCCCTCTCCTGCTCGCCGCCGATGTTGTAGACCTCGCCCGGCTCGCCCTCGCGCAGCACCAGGTCGATAGCCGCGCAGTTGTCGGTGACGAACAGCCAGTCCCTCACGTTCATCCCGTCGCCGTAGAGCGGGAGCTCGATATCATCGAGGGCGTTCGTGATGAAAAGTGGCATGAGCTTCTCCGGGTACTGGTACGGCCCGAAGTTGTTGCTCGAGCGCGTGATGAGGACAGGCAAGCCGTAAGTCACGTAGTACGCGCGCGCAAGGAGGTCACCCGCCGCCTTGCTGGCCGAGTACGGGCTGTTCGGCTCGAGCGGTGATTCCTCGGTGAAAGAGCCCTCCTCGATGCTTCCGTAGACCTCGTCCGTCGATACCTGCAGGTACCGCGCCACCCCGTAACTGCGGCAGCCCTCCAGAAGCGTGAAGGTCCCGAAGACGTCGGTCTGGATGAACTCACTCGGACCGGTTATCGAGCGGTCCACGTGGCTTTCCGCCGCGAAATTGAGCACCGCGTCGAAGCCCCCGGACATGACCTTATCGACCAGCGTCTCATCGCAGATGTCCCCGTGGACGAAAGTGTAGCCGTCAAGCTTCTCAACATCGCGCAGGTTCTCAGGATTTCCCGCGTAAGTGAGCTTGTCGAGGTTCACTATCTCGATGTCGGGGTGGGTATCGAACATGTAGCGGATGAAGTTCGAGCCGATGAAGCCGCAGCCACCGGTTACCAGTATCTTCACCTTCCGACCCCTCAACCCATCTCGATTTCCCAGTCGTACGGGATCTCGTCGGTGTCGAAAGGCAGGCGGAACTCGTCGGGCTCTTTGTAGTCGTAAAGCTCGGTCGGTGTATTGACCACGTAGGTCTCGTACTCGCTCACGCACTTCCATCCGTGGTAGACCTCTTTGGGGATGTGAACGAGAATCGGTCGGTGCTCCCCGAGGAATATCTCCATCACCTCGCCCTTGGTGGCCGAGCCCTCGCGCCCGTCGTAGAGCGCGAGCTTTATCATCCCCCGGACGCAGACCACGTTGTCGTTCTGTTTCTTGTGCATGTGCCAGGCCTTCACCACCCCCGGATAGGTGGTCGTCACATAAGACTGGCCGAACTTCTCGAAGACCTCGTCGTCGCTGCGGAGCATCTCCATCAGGCGCCCGCGCTCGTCGGGGATGACCCGCAACTGCTTTATCGCCACTCCATCTATCTTGCCCATTAGCGTCTCCTAGAGTATCCCGACCCGGCTGTTGTCGCCGAGCATGAACCGGTAGGCGGTCGGCTTGAGCGGTGAGCGCACGACCTCCACGTTCTGCCCTATCAGGCTGTCCTCTATGCGGCTCGGTATATCCCGGATAGTGCTGTTCTCCAGCACAATGCTGTGCTCGATCCCCGAGTTCTCGATGGTCACGTCGTAGTAGATAGATGTAAAGGGGCCGACAAACGAGTTGATAATCCTGGTGCGCTCGCCGATTATCGCGGGTCCCCTGATGGTGCTGTTTATGATCTCCGCGCCCGCCTCGACGACGACCTTGCCGAGCACCTCGGACTCGCCATCGATATGGCCCTCCACCCTCGGCGCCAGGGTATCGAGCATTATCCTGTTCGCCTCGAGCATGTCATCGAGCCTGCCAGTGTCCTTCCACCAACCGTTTATGATGTGGGGGTCAACGGTCAGTCCCTTGTCGATGAGCCACTGTATTGCGTCGGTTATCTCCAGTTCTTCGCGCCAGGAGGGCTTGATCGCCTTGACTGCGTCCATGACGTTCTTGTCGAACATGTACACGCCGACGAGGGCCAGATCGCTCGCCGGCTTCTCCGGCTTCTCGACCAGGCGGACCACCTTCCCGTTGGCAAGCTCGGCGACCCCGAAGCGCTCCGGCTCGTTCACGCGGGCGAGCAGTATCTGGCTGTTCGGGTTGTTGGTGCGGAACTCGTCTACCAGGCTCTTGATGCCGTCCTTGATAAGGTTGTCCCCGAGGTACACGACGAACATGTCGTCACCGAGGAAATCCTCGGAGACCATGACGGCGTGCGCCAGGCCCAGCGGCTCGTCCTGCTGGATGTAGGTGACCTTGAGCCCCCACTTCGAGCCGTCCCCCACCGCCTGCACAATCTCGCCCCGGGTCTCGCCGACCACTATGCCGACGTCAATTATCCCCGCGTCCCTTATAGCCTCGAGCCCGTAGAAGAGCACGGGCTTGTTCGCCACGGGGACGAGCTGTTTCGCCATCGTGTGCGTTATCGGCCTGAGCCTCGTGCCGTGGCCGCCGCAAAGAATCAGCGCCTTCATGAATCATTCCTCCCGGGGGCTTCTATATCGGGAGCATACTATCACCGGGATATGGGTTTCTCAAGTTTGGGTAATCTGAATTGCGAGATGTTATTTTCAACTGTCTCATTCTTGGCGAGGGGGTTCCCCTTGTCATCGCAGGTGTAGGTCGCCTACTTTCCCTTCAGAGGCTCTTTGCCGAGTCGGCGCCTTACAAAGTTCTTAAACCTCGTGGCCGGTCCTGCTGTCAGCGCA
>JAENXM010000311.1 GCA_016649525.1 Actinomycetota bacterium | reverse complement strand
TTTTCAACTGTCTCATTCTTGGCGAGGGGGTTCCCCTTGTCATCGCAGGTGTAGGTCGCCTACTTTCCCTTCAGAGGCTCTTTGCCGAGTCGGCGCCTTACAAAGTTCTTAAACCTCGTGGCCGGTCCTGCTGTCAGCGCACGCTCCAACTGCCTTTCGTGCTCAGTAATATGTTTTAACGCGTCATCCTTCGCTGCGATGTCGACCTCGAGCTTCCTTGCGTGCCTGGTTATCTTTTCAATTTCCTCGACCTTGCTTTGAAAGTCGGCCTCCAGAGTCCCGGCATGCCTCTGGAGATTCAAGTAGTGCTTACGTATGTCGGCGAGCTCTTCCACCTTGTTCATGACGTATGCTTCATCGTAGAACCCCCGGGTGAGCGGCAGGAGTCCCTCCCACTTCGTTCGCATCGCCAGCCGCGCTTCTTCCCGCATGCCATACATGTCTTCACCTCGGTCCGTTTGAGCGAATGCAAACCGCCTGGCGATATCTTCACGATCTTCCGCGTAGGCGAACTCAACGGCGGCAACATATACACGAAATCCAGCTTCGATGTACTTGAGCGAAAGGTCGAGAGCGAAAAGGCTTGTGTCGCAATAATCCTCCAAGAGCTGAAAGCCGGCATTTCTCATGACCCACCCTGCATCATCGATGGCTGCGACCTCTGTGAACCTCCAATTCGGTTTATTGCTATCAGGATGACCGCGAAGCTTGAACACGGGGGTCATCAGGTCGGGGGCCCCTTCTTCGGTAATGCTGTGCCAGCCCGCAATACCCACCAGGCCGACATCCGTTCTACGCTTCAAGAAATCTACTATGTTCTCGAGCCATCCCTCGTCGTACAGCAGGACATCGCTCCGCAAGACGGCGATGTATTCCTCGCCCAGAAGCTCAAGAGCCTGATTGATGGAGCCAGCCATTCCCATGTCAATAGGGGTCTCGATGCAGTGCCTCGGATCAAGCCCTTCGAGATAGTCAGAGTCGTGGAAACCGTTGTTCACGATTACAAGCGAGTAGTTGTCTGTAACCGTGTCGAGTTGTTTCAATATGGCGCGCGCACCTTCCCCGGACCTCGTGACAGGTACGATGATTGGTATTTTGCGCGGTACCTCGAGTGACTCACTCTCAGGCACTTTGTTAATCCCCCTGTCTGATAGTCCAGGGGTAGATACCGCTTTGCCGCCACTCTCTCTCAGATTCCGACTTGCTTCGGCAAGGCCCTCGGAAGCCTGTTTATTGCCCGGGTCCAGTTTCAGGCACCTCTCGAGGTGGTACTTCGTTTTTCCCCAATCTTTTTGACCGCGGTAGATCTGTGCGCACATGTGCTCGAGTCGGGGACTCTCCGTGTATGTCTCAAGACTGTGCTCCAGGTAGCTCAGAGCGTCTGTGAGAGAATAGTTCTTCATTATTTCAAGTCGTCTCCAAACGGATTGCATGTCCTTGTTGACCATATCCCTGGCCCTGTACACCTGACCGTCATACTTGCCATTGATGGCCTTTGTCACGACCGCAACGTCGCCCTGTCTGTCATGAGACCTGTGACTCTTGTCCACCCTGTCGCTTACCTCGCAGGTGATCTCCTTGACGTGCTTGAAGTCGCAGCGCATGGCCATGCGGATCCACAGGTCCCAGTCCTCCAGGCACCGAAGATTCTCGTCAAAGCCTCCCGCGTCCGCGAACACCTTCGTGTCGTGCATCACGCAGATGATTGGGACTATGTTATAAGCAAAGAGGAGCTCTCTATCAAAATCCTCCGAGTAAATCAGATCTTTGCTCTTGCGGTCCCACCGACCGTCTTCTCTGACCACTGTGACCGCATAGGAGTCGGTGTAAGCCACCTGCGCTTCCGACGACTCGATGGCATCGACCAGAGCCTCAAGATGAGTAGGGTAATATATGTCGTCATCGTCGAGGTAGGCGATGTACCTGCCCCGAGACATGCTGATTGCGACATTTCGTGCACCCGCCGGACCCATGTTTTTGTCGTTATGGATGTAGATTATTCTCGGGTCATCGAACTGCTCGATGATTTGAGATATGTCAGGGCCACCGTCGTTAACCACCATAACCTCAAAGTCCTCGTATGTC
>JAENXM010000334.1 GCA_016649525.1 Actinomycetota bacterium | reverse complement strand
GGCAAGACCCTGCTGCTTGACGCTATAAGAAAAACGGACGTCGTGTCCAGCGAGATGGGCGGCATCACCCAGCACATAGGTGCGTACCAGGTTGCTTTCGGTGAAAAGCAGATAACCTTCATCGATACACCCGGGCACGAATCGTTTACCGCGATGAGGGCTAGAGGAGCGCAGATAACGGACATCGCGGTCATAGTCGTAGCCGCGGATGACGGCGTTATGCCCCAGACGCTCGAGGCGCTGGACCACGCTTCAGAGGCAGAAGTCCCTGTTCTCGTGGCGGTAAACAAGATCGACAAGCATGATGCAGACCCTGGAAAGGTGAGGCAGCAGCTCTCGGAGAGGGGACTGGTCCCGGATGACTGGGGGGGCGACACCGTTTTTGTGGACGTTTCCGCCAAAGAGGGTACCAACCTGGAGCACCTGCTGGAGATGATACTACTTGTGGCCGAGCTGCAAGAGCTCAAGGCAAACCCCGGCTCTGAGGCGGGCGGAGCTGTGGTAGAAGCCAAGCTCGACAGGTCACGCGGACCGGTGGCAACAGTTCTCATTCAGCGTGGAACAGCTCACATCGGTGATGTGTTCGTGGTAGGGACCGCCTGGGGAAAGATCAGGGCGATGTTCAACGACCACGGCGAACCCGTTCAGAGTTCGGGTCCCTCTGTGCCTGTCGAGATACTGGGGTTGTCAAATCCGCCGATGGCCGGCGATGAGTTCAGGGTCGTGGAGGACGAGAAAAGAGCGAGGCAGATAGCGGACCGGCACCGCCTGCACAAGAAGTTGGAGGAGCAGGTCGGACCGAGGCACGTCTCGCTCGAGAACCTCTTCGAACGTATCATGGAGGGTGAGATAAACCAGCTCAAGGTCATCCTGAAGGCTGACACGCAGGGGTCGCTCGAGGCCGTTATTGACTCGTTGGAAAAAATATCCCAGGAGGAGGTCAAGCTCAACGTCATACACAGCGGCGTTGGGGGCATAACCGAGACCGATGTCATGCTGGCTGCCGCCAGCGACGCGATAATAATAGGATTCCACGTCAGACCGGATGCAAATGCGGATAAGGCAGCAGAGGCGGAAGAGGTTGACATAAGGACATATCAGATCATTTATAAGTTGACCGAGGAGACAGAAGCGGCCCTGATCGGAATGCTTGAGCCCCTGTACGAGGAAGAGACACTGGGTCGTGTCGAGGTCAGGCAGCTGTTCCGTGTCACGGGTGCCGGAGTAATAGCGGGTTCCTACGTGCTCGATGGTGAGATAAACCGCAACTCGCAGGTGAGGGTCCTGAGAGATGGCGTGGTAGTTCATGAAGGCAAAGTATCCTCTCTCAAGAGGTTCAAGGATGACGCAAGATCTGTAAGCGCCGGTTTTGAATGCGGCGTTGGCCTCGAGGACTTCAATGACCTGAAAGAGGGCGACATTCTGGAAGTCTTCCAGATGCGCGAAGTAGCGCGTTAGGGCACGGACACTGATCGCACCATGACCACGTCTTCATCCGGCTCACAGGAGGAACAATGAAATTCTTCATGGGCCTGGGTAGGTACAGGCTCGACCTGAGGGAGTGCCGGTCGATAAAAGACAAGCGGCGCATAGTGAAGAGCATAACCGACCGCATCGGAAACGGAAAGACCATTGCCGTTCGAGAAGTCGGCGACCCTGACTACTGGAAGACGAGTATGCTCGCGGTATTGTGTATCTCCGATTCTGAACAGTCCGCGAAGCAGTTCCTGAACCGAGCCCGTGAGGTCATGGAAGCGGTCGGTGTTGACGTGATGGAAGACCGCCAATACATCTTCAGCGCGGATGATGTAGAGGATTCTATTGTATGTCCAGGCGAATAGACCGGGTGGAAGAGGCCTGCAAAGAGGAGCTTTCGGAGATCCTCCAGCGCAAGGTCAAG